>JAFVBU010000010.1 GCA_017479805.1 Ruminococcus sp. | reverse complement strand
ATTATTGTGTCAGCTTCGCTGATAATTCAGAAATGAAGAAGGATTCATTCTCAATTCTCCATTCTCAATTGATAGCTTTGTCCTGTATCGGCAGAGGGTCGATGACCGTCTTGCCGTCTGCGCCCTTTAACTCGGTTATGCTGCCGTCGCCTGTTATGAGATAATTCACACCTGTTTCACTATCAACAATAACAGTCAGATGGTTAAGCCCGACATACTCGTCATTCTTTAAAATGAAGCGTGGCTTGGGCTTTTCCTTTTTCTTTGGCTTTTCATCAAATGATTTTTCTTCGCTTTTGCCAAACATAGCTTACTCCTTTTAGAATTGAGAATTTAGAATTGAAAATTGAGAATTATTGTGTCAGCTTCGCTGATAATTCAGAAATGAAGAAGGATTCATTCTCAATTCTCAATTTACAGCCGCAGGCTGTAAAAGCATATCTGCAGCGTTCTGCGGAGTATCGGCAAAGAAGTCCGCACCGTATTCGGTAAGCTCCTCCCTTGTGCCGTAGCCCCACAGCACTCCCAGACATTTCAGTCCTGTTTTGTGAGCGCCTATGATGTCATGCTTGCGGTCGCCTATCATAAGGACGTTTTCCCTTGATGTGACGCCTGCCTTTTTTAGCACGTAGTCTATGACCTCCCATTTTTCGTTGCGGCTGCCGTTTATGTCAGCACCGCCGATAATGCGGAAATAGTCACTCAGCCCGAACTTTTCCAGTATCCTTACAGCAAAGGTCTCGGGCTTGCTTGTGGCAACGAACAGCTCTTTTCCGCCGTTTTTCAGGCGTCCGAGCATTTCCTCTGTGCCCTCATAGGGGCGGTTCTCGAAAAGCCCGATATCTCTGTACCTTTCACGGTATATCCTTACCGCTTCAAGCACCTGTTCCTCGTTCATGCCGCAGAATTCCGCAAAGGAATCGTAAAGGGGCGGACCGAGAAAGCGTTCGAGCCTGTCGGGGACTTCAAGTCCCATCGTATCAAGAGCGTGCTTCACGCAGTTGATTATGCCCTCGGCGGAGTCGGTGAGAGTGCCGTCAAGGTCGAATAAAAGGTATTTGTAGTTATCCATCACAGTGCAGCGATCTGCTCCTGCAAAGCCTTGTCCTTAGCGATAACGCCGTCAGCCATAGCTTTTTTCTCGGCAGCCAGCTTTTCAGCGAGAGCCTCGTCTGAAATTGCAAGCATCTGCACAGCCAGTACAGCCGCATTCTTAGCGCCGTCGATACCCACTGTAGCCACAGGAACTCCCGGGGGCATCATAACGGTAGCCAGCAGAGCGTCCATGCCCTCCAAAGCCTTTGACTTCATAGGTATGCCGATAACGGGGAGGGTTGTGTGACCTGCAACAACACCTGCAAGGTGAGCAGCCATGCCTGCGGCGCATATAATAGCGCCGAAGCCGTTTTCTCTTGCCTTTGAAGCGAATTCGCAGGCTTCTGCGGGAGTTCTGTGAGCGCTCATAACTCTGCACTCGAACTCAACGCCGTACTTTTTCAGCTCGGTAAGAGCGGACTTTACAACAGGGAAATCGCTGTCGCTTCCCATGATGATAGCAATTTTTTTTGACATTTTCATGTTCTCCTTTAGTTTATATTTTCTGTCTGCGGCTGTAAACTGCTGCTTTCGGGGAGAAGCGGAGGTATCGCTTCATTTCCCGTAATATAGCCGCTTTCGGTATTTGCTCCTTCACTTATGGGCGGATGCTCGGGCTCTGGGGCAGGGTACTCGGGAGCGGTGTCCTTGAAAGTGCCCGAAACAGCCCTCAGTTCTCCTGCGGAGCTGCCGCTGAACTCGATAACTGCGGTATATTTGCCGTCCATTCGTGCGTTTTTATTATTGTCATCGGTGTAGACCATGTTGGTCTCAGCGGTGACGGAAACTGCGAAATGCTGGGAATCGTCCTCGGAGCGCTTGGAGTAGAGGAATATATCCGAAACTCCTGTGAGCTTTCGGGACTTTATCCTTGTCTCATCGGGAAAAAGAGTGGTGAAAAGGGGATTTTCAACAGTTTTCACATCTTCAAGGCACTTTTCGTCCCCCGAGAAAGCGTATTCAAGGTATTTGCCCGTAACATCGATCATATCCTCGATCATTGGCACAGTCAGCTTCGAGAGAAGCAGCTTGCTTGTGATATCGAGGGTGAATTCATGTGAACCCGTGCTTCCGCCGACCTTTGCGTTCTTCATTGTGAAGCCGTTGGCGTTTACGGTGTACAGGTACGTGCCCTTGTCGGTGTAAAGCGTGACCTGATCGCCGTCTATCTCGCATTTGTCCCATGACCTTGTGAAGCAGGGCACGAACTCATTGGTATAGAGCACACATGAGCCGTCCGCATGGGCTTTGGCGATGTAGAAAGCGAATCCGCCTGCCTGTTTTTTCTCGATGGTGTCGTAGATGAGCGGAACGACGATGTTTCCTTCAAGATCGATACAGCCGCAGAGAGTATTGCCCTTTATGTGCTTTTCTGCGATACAGAACTGAGGAGCGGCGAAGCTGAGTTTTTCCCATTCGGGGGAGACAATAACTCTTTCGCTGCTGTCGGCAACACCGTACATACCGCTGCTGTCCTGAAAGATGAGGTCACCGCTGTCGCTTGTGACGAGCTTTTTTGCAATAGCCGACTGAGCGCCGCCCTCATAGACGTTCTTGTCCGTGTGGGAGTAGAATCGTGTGATAGCGGCAGCAAGGACGATGATAACTATGAAAAGTGCGGCAAAGAGCAGCTTCATATGCTTATTCAATTATACCGCACCTCCGATGTCACTGATCCTTTTTCTCGGCAGCGGCTTCTTTCTTCCTGTTGAGGTATATCTCCTCAGTTTCCTTTGTGATATAAACAGGGCGCTTTTTAGTTTCAAGGTAGGTCTTTGAAAGGTACTGACCGAGGATACCCGTGCTGAAAAGCTGTAATCCGCTGAAAAGGAATATGAGGCATATGATAGTCGGATAGCCGTCGGGAGCGTCGTTGAGACCCAGTATGCTTTTGATTATCGTTATTATAATAAGTACGAATGCGATAGCGCAGGTGAGTATACCAAGCATTGAAGCGATGGCGAGGGGAGCGGTGGAGAAAGCCATGATACCCTCAAGGGAGTATTTGAAAAGTCCCCAGAAAGACCATGAAGTAGTACCCGCAGGTCTTTCGACGTTTTCGTATTCGATATATCTTGTGCTGAAGCCTACCCAGCTGAAGATACCCTTTGAGAAGCGGTTGTACTCGGTCATATCGAGGATAGCATCGACCATCTGTCTGGTCATGAAGCGGAAGTCCTGAGCGCCGTCAACTATCTCGGTCTGGGATATCTTGTTCATTATTTTATAGAAAAGTCTTGCAAAGGCGGAGCGTATCTTTGATTCGCCCTGACGGCTGACACGCCTTGTGGTAGCGCAGTCGTAATCGCCGTTTCTCACATAGCTGTACATTTCGGGGAGAAAAGCAGGGGGGTGCTGGAGATCGGCGTCCATAACGACAACGAAGTCGCCCTTAGCGCCTTTCAGACCTGCATACATACCTGATTCCTTGCCGAAGTTACGGGAGAATGAGATGTATCTTACACGCTCGTCCTTTTCTGCAAGGGAGCGCAGGATATCGAGAGTTGTGTCCTTTGAACCGTCGTTGATGAAAAGGTACTCGAACTGTAATTCGGGATAGGTCGCCTGCATCTGAGCGGAGACCTTTGTTATCTCCTCATAGAACATGGGGAGAACCTCCTGTTCATTGTAGCACGGTACTACTACTGAAACGAGTTTCACGTTATTCCTCCTTGATAAGAACTTTAAGAACTTCTGGTTTAATAAACCAATACACTATTAATAATACAACAAAATCGCCAATAATGCAAGAGCAAATTGATGTTTTTCAGAATTTTCTCATATTTTATATTTATGCACACATTATTTGTTCAGTTTTTAGTCATTAGTTGTTAGCATTATCGAAAAGTCACATTCTCAATTCTCAATTCTCCATTCATAGATCCTCAGTTAAATGTGTTTCCGACATATGTTTGCACCGCCGCTGCTGTTCGTTCGCACAGCGCAAGTTGTTAATAAGCATAATTAATTTAACTTTCTCTCAAAATCAAATAACTATTTTCTTACTAAAAACTATCCGCAAATATGTGGAGTTATTGACAAAAAAATCAATAACGATTTGTTATTTCTACCGAAAATTTTAAAATGGGTATAATTTTTAGGGGTAATTTTAAAGAAAGTGTTGATTTTTTTTGAAATATCATGTATAATATAAGCGTATAGTTATCGCATATGCGTTCGGGCAGCTCTCATGCCTTTCAAAGGTATTGCCCTGATATGCTGTGCGACCGTGAAATCGGCTTTCCGCTGCCGAAAAGCGGAAATGCGGCTAAGGTCCGCAAGTTGGGAGAGGATTATGGATATCACACTGGTAACTGCTTCAAACAGTAAAGAAGTACACGGTACTGACAACGACAAGAAAACAGGCTGCGGTATCAATCTGCTCAGAGGTGAGAATATCACCGTTTACCGCAGGATCGGCAGAATGACCGACCTTAAGGAAATAACCTGTGAGAAATGCAAGGCAAGTCTTGCAAAGAAAATGATAAAAGCCGACAAGAAGGAAATGACAAGACTTCTCAAGGAAGAAAAACAGCGTGCTAAAATGGGCATGGGCGACGAGGGTATCGTTCCGCTGGGCAATACCACAGCAAGGATCACAAGCGCTCCACGAACATACGATTCACCTGCACCTCAGAGAGATGCCGCTCCTGCACCTCAGGCTCAGAGTGCTCCCGCATCTGCTCAGCCTCATCAGACTATCCCGGGCACAGGCGTAGCTATCGACGACAGCCTTGCTGCATTCGCTATCAACAAGCCTGTTGCTGAGGAAGAGCCTGCACCTGCACCTGCACCCGTACCGCAGGCAGCTCCTGCACCTCAGGCAGCTGCTCCTCAGGACGACTTCATGACACAGTTCGCTGTACAGAAGCCAATGGGCGAAGAACAGCCTGCTGCTGCACCTGCACAGGACGACTTCCTCGCACAGTTCGCAGTACCTGCTGCCGAGCAGCCTGCACAGAACAGCTTCAATACATATCAGCCTGAGCCTGCGCCTGCACCTGCTGCTCCGCCTGTTATCGACAATGTTGACGATATTCTTTCTATGTTCTCTGTTGACAATATGTCAGCACAGGGCGTTCCATCAGCTAATGTAAATCCATACGGCAATGCACCTCAGCAGCCTGCATACAATGCTCCCCAGCAGCCGGCTTACGGCGCTATGCCTCAGCAGCCCGTTTACAGCACTCCTCAGCCTGCTTACGGAACAGCTCCGCAGCAGCCTGCATTTGACACTGTACAGCCTGCTATGGGCGGAATGAATGACTGGAACAACACAGCAGGTCTTGCTGATCTCCAGCCTACTGCTCCTGTTCTGGACGATCTCTCTGCTCCTGCACAGCCATATTATAACGCTCCTGCACAGGAAGCTCCCGTATTCGAGGACCTTGCAGCTCCTGCTGCTCCTGCTGCACCGATACTTGACGACCTCTCCGCTGAGATCCCGTCAGTTCAGCCTGTTCAGCAGCAGAGCTTTAACGATATCCCAGAGCTTGCTCCGTTCGACGCAGCACCTGCTGAGCCTGTGAGCCTTGCCAAGGAAGAGCCTGCAATTGCACCTCAGACATTCGAGGCTGCTCCTGCACCTCAGGCAGCTCCCGTTCAGCCTGCACCTCAGATCATCACTGTTCCTCAGCTTGCAGGCTACGATCAGAGCGGTCAGCCAGTATACAACTACATCCAGATGCAGGTAACAGGCGTCGACGCTAACGGTCAGCCTATATTTGCACCTGTTAACGGTCAGCAGACAGCACCTCAGGCTGCTGCACCCGCTGCTCCCGTTATCCCACAGGCTGCTCCTGCAAGACCTGCACCAATGCCTTACAACGGTGCTGCACCAAAGGCTAACGTTTCAAAGATCGCTGTAAATCCACACGCAAAGCAGACATCACAGGCGTTCATCAACGCTATCGCAAGCTCAAAGGAGTACGCAGACAAGAACCTCATCGATACACAGGGACTTGTTGCAAATACACCTATTCTCTCATCCATCGAGGACGTTCTTTCCACAATGGGCGACGATACTGCAAAACAGCAGATGCTTGCTAAGCAGCAGAAGGCTGAACAGGAGAAGAACTTCACAGGCTTCAACGAGTACAAGGGACCGGGCGGAAACAACAACCGCAGACCTGTACCTCCGCAGTTCAGAAATACACCTTCACAGCAGCAGTCTAAGGATCCACGCTATATGACAAAGTCCGAGCTCAAGGCTTACAAGAAGCAGGAGAAGATCGAGGCTAAGTTCAAGAAAGATATGGCTAAGAGAGGATTCTGATTAATTTAATTATATGATATAAACGGTTCGGGAACGGCTGCACAGGTCTGTTTCCGAGCCGTTGATATACTCGGCGCTACAGCAAAATATACAGAAAATGCGCCGTAGAAATTTCAAAGAACAAGGAAAACTTTTGAAAGCATACTTTCGTATGGTGAGAAAGTTTGACGCGGTTATTTGGAATTTATACAAGCATTTATGGATATTTTGCTGTAGCGCCGAGTATAAATAATGTGAGCGAACACACTTGACTAACGGCTCATATATTCAAAAATTAGCCATAACAGCCCCTGCAGGGCATATCTCCGCACAGTTACCGCAGTGCAGACAGTTTTGCTGACGTATCTCTGCCTTTTCCGCAAGGTCGATACAATTCTGCGGACAGACTGACAGACAGGCACCGCAGCCGACGCAGTCATCAGTAACGAAATACCCGATTTCCTTGCTTTCAGCACCGCCGAAAGTAAAGCTGTCACGCTCAACAGGCTTTTTCGACAGGTCGAACCACTCGCCGCTGCCCTCGTATATCTTGAAAACCGTCAGCGCTCTCACGCTTTCCTCGGTGGGATATATTTCATGCATATACGGATTCTTCTCAAACAGCAGCGGAAGCATTTCATCGCCTATCTCTTTCACTTTGCCACGAACAGAAACAGCGGTACAGTGCAGCGTGTCGCTGCCTTTCATGCCCGAAAGCGCCAGATATCGCTGTCTCACAAGGCGGCTGTAGAAATTCTTTCCCTTAGCGGTGAGGAAATAAAGTCCGTTGTCGTCTGCGTACATCATGTCGATAACGCAGGTAACAGGCAGCCCGTCCTCGTCCACCGTAGCCACAACGGTCGAGTGTATCTTTTCAACGATGAATTTAAGGTATTCCTTTGAAGTCAAATCGCTCACTCCTTTTTAACAGAATTGGTAATTTTATTATATCGTATTTGTAGGTAAGTGTCAATGTATAAGTGAATTAGTGTAT
>JAFVBU010000069.1 GCA_017479805.1 Ruminococcus sp. | reverse complement strand
TCACGGCGGGACAGCCGCGGCAGTACCCCCGAAGCTCGCACTTACCGCATTTCTCGAATTTATCGAACTGTCTGTAATCCTCTAAATCCGCGCCGACAAACAGCTCATACATAGGCGTATCGAGCACATTTCCTATCCTGCTCTCCATTCTCCGGCAAGCATACACATCTCCCGTCGGGAGTATCGTCATGTGACCGATAGCGCAATGGCAGCCGTCATATATCATCATTTTGTCATCGTTCTCTGGTATCCTGAAAAGTCCCTGCTCGTAGAGATACAGCGTCCACAGGTGGTCTTTGTACTGGAATGTAGTCTTGCAGCCTTTTGCCTTGTGCTGCTGAAATCTCTTGTAGCACATATCGAGAAATTCCCTGTACCGCAGCGGCGGTATGTGGTATTCCTCCGACTTCTGACCGCTTGTTGGGCAGTAGCGACCGAACGCGAACACATCGACATTCTTCTCCGCCACAAGGTCTATCATCTCCGGGAAATCGTCGATATTTGCGCTCGATACCGTTGACATCACCGCGCACCACATTCCCGCGTTCTTTATGCAGTCAATAGCTTTCATTGTGGACTTGAATGAGCCGGGCTTGCGGAAACTGTCGTGCATTTCCTCCATTCCGTCAAGGGAAAGCTGGTACTTGCGGCAGCCGAGATCATGCAGACGTCTGCACACCTCATCATTCAGGTGAAACGGGTTGCCGAGAATGCCCCAGTCAATGTGCTTTTCGTGCAGCTGCTCCGCCAGCTTCCAGAAATCGCGGTGCAGTATCGGGTCGCCGCCGGTTATGTAAAAATATGGAGTACGCCCGAGTTTATCACACATATCCTCGCAGCTATCCACGACCTTACGCATATCTTCCCACTTCATTTCCGTGAGAGCCTTGCAGTTATCCTCCGCGAAGATGTAGCAGTGCTTGCAGCGCTGATCGCAGGTGTCTGTAATATGCCACTGAAAAGCAAAATACGGTTTCATCGGGGTTCCTCCTGTCTATGTAAACGCTTTTGCGTAATTCTCGTTATTGCAGGCATACCGTATGACCGATATGCCTGCATTTTAATTGAAGTTTAACGACTTACTTCTTGTCGGGGTCTGCCGCGCCACACGCCGAGCCGCAAGCGGAGGGCTTAGGGTCTGCTGCACCGCAAGCGGAAGGCTTAGGATCAGCCGAGCCGCAAGCGGAGGGCTTGGGGTCTGCTGTACCGCAAGCACTGTTTGCGGTACCAAATTCTGCTACTCTGTTAAGCATTTCACTCATGATGAAAGCCTCCTTGAAATTATTTCGGGTACTTTCCGTTCCCGTTGATATTACTATATCATACTTTTCAGGGCTTGTGAAGTACGCACTTTTTTGTGGGATAGTTACAAAAAGGTAACCTTTGCTTAACACCGCAAAAAACTCTTGAAATTTTTTTTGAAATATGCTATAATATTCAAAAATGAATGTTACATTCAAAATGAAACTTTTGGAGGAAAGCGCTATGGTAAAGAAAGAAGAACTTCCCGATTGCCCCGTTGCAACCACCGTTCAGCTTATCGGAAATAAGTGGAAACTGCTGATACTGCGAAATCTGCTTGTGCGCCCGTGGCGTTTCAACGAGCTGATGAAGTCACTTGACGGTATCAGTCAGAAGGTGCTCACCGACAGCCTGCGGTCAATGGAAGCCGACGGTATCATCACACGCACCGTTTACCCCGAAGTGCCCCCGAGGGTGGAGTATTCTCTGAGCGAACTGGGAGAAACGCTCCGTCCGATACTTGATGCGATGCAGGTTTGGGGGCAGGAGTATAAGGATAATCTGTAAAGCACGATTAGAATGTTCATAGTAGTAAAAAAACGTAACTTTGAACACACTGGATTCAAAGTCAACAAAGCCCTACAAATTGACACACCCCATAGCACTGTGGTATAATGCTATGGGGTGATTTTATGAACAAAAACCTTGATCTGTTCCTGACCTTTTTGAAGATAGGGACGTTTACCTTCGGCGGCGGTTATGCAATGATTCCGCTGATACAGCGTGAGGTCTGTGACAATAAACGATGGCTGAATGAGGACGATATACTGGAAGTCGTGGCGATCGCAGAGTCCACACCGGGACCGGTGGCGATCAATGCCGCAACATTTGTGGGCAGCCGTACCGCAGGAACGCTCGGCGCTATCTGTGCAACGCTGGGTGTGGTACTGCCGGCATTCCTCATTATCTCGCTTATTTCTTTTGTCCTGAAAGCCTTTCAGGAGTCAAGAGCCGTGCAGTACGCCTTTATGGGAATCCGTGCAGGCGTTCTTGCTCTGATACTCAAAGCGGTCTATACCATGTTCATGGCAACGAAAAAGCACGCTGTCTCCTATGTTATCATGGCAGCGGCATTGGTGCTGACGGCTTTTCTGAAAATAGATGCGGTCTTTGTCATCATCGGCTGTGCGGTGTTCGGGCTTGTATGGTCGTTGCTGATCAGAAAGGAGCAGAGCGATGATATGGATTGAGCTGTTCCTGACCTTTCTGAAGATAGGGGCGTTTACGTTCGGCGGAGGGTATGCCATGCTCCCTCTGATACAGAGCGAGGTCGAGCGTCACGGCTGGCTTACACAGTCTGAGGTGGTGGACTTCATCGCTGTCAGCGAAAGCACACCGGGGCCGCTTGCGATCAATATGGCAACATTTGTCGGCATTCGCACTGGCGGCGTGTTCGGGGCTGTCTGTGCTACACTCGGAGTTGTCCTGCCGTCCTTTGTGATAATTCTGATCGTTGCGAAGTTCTATGAGAAGTTCCGCAAGAGCCGTGCCGTTGACGGCGTAATGTACGGTCTGCGTCCGGCGGTGATCGGTCTGATCGGTGCAGCATTTCTTTCTGTCGGTATGACGGTTTTCTTTCCAAACGGTTTACAGGCCACTGTTTTTTCAGGTGCTGGCTTTTGGTTATCACTTGGAATATTCGTTATTGGTGCAGTGCTTGCGTTCAAAAAGCTGCACCCAATAGCGATCATAGGTATTTCTGCTGTTATCGGCATTATCGCAGGATATGCACTCGGTTTATAGTGATAAAAAATTCCGTGAGTTTTTCGCTCACGGAATTTATGTTATATGACTGTTTCGCCACTGTGCAGAGCAATGAGCTTGTCGCCCATGATCTCCTTCATCAGTTCAAATGCAGGAATGCCCGTGCAGTGACCACTGTAAAATACGGTATCAAGCTGTGAAAGCTCCTGAGCTGTCTGAATGATAACAACTTTTTCTTCTTCGGTATGCTCGCCCTCACGTTTCATCATGTGAAATCCCGTAATAACATAGTCGGGATAGC
>JAFVBU010000068.1 GCA_017479805.1 Ruminococcus sp. | reverse complement strand
TATAGGCTTCATCCATGTGCCTGATGTCATTATCAGGAAACAAAGGAATATGACAGCGTAGTAGAGTATCCATCTCAACACGGATTTGAAGCCTCTGATACGCTGTTCACGGGTGGACCTAATTCTCATTGCCTTCCTCCCTCTTGCCTGTGAAGTCGGTGATTACGTAGACTGAGGAAAGTCGTGAGATATCGCTGCAAGGCTCGATAACTGCGCAGTCCGACAGACCGTTGGAGTCACGGCTTACGCTTTTTACCTTGCCGATGGAATAATCCTTGGGGAAAAGTCCGCTTGTGCCCGAGGTAACGATAAGGTCACCTGCCTTGAGCTTGTTGTTCTTGTCGATATGGATAAGGCGTGTTATGCCTTTTTCTGCGGATAGGATGTCTCCCTCAACTATACCCATATCCTTGTTGTTCTTTGAGCTTACAGCCGCAACGGAAAGATCGGGGGAGAGAATTGTTCTTACTGTGGTCATATGGTCGGATACATCAACAGTAATGCCCACAAGACCCTCAGCTGTAACGACGGGACAGTTGGGAGTTATGCCTTCCTCCTTGCCCTTGTCTATGGTGAAAGCCATGAACGGGTCGTTGGTCACGTATCCGATAACAGCGCAGGCCTGAGTATACTCGAAATCCTCATGCTCCTGCTTTATGCTTACAAGCTCTCTCAGCTCTTCGACCTCGGTCTTCAGCGCTTCGTATTCGGTAAGACGGCGGTTGAGTTCGCCTATCTCTTCCTTTAGGCGCTGATTTTCCTCGTAGTACTCATCGGAATGAGCAAGTCTGTCCAGAGTTCCTTCCATATTTCTGCTGATACTGTTTGAAACAGTGCGGAACGGCTTTGAAACTGTATTGAACAGCGAGACTCCCGAAAGGGAATATCCGCCCTTTGTGACGGAGTATACCATAATGCCGATGAGGAATGCGAGAAAGCCGAGAAGCACTTTGAATTTGGTGCTTTTTACGAAATCACGCATGGCTCCTCCTTAGTAGTACTTGACGTTATCGGTTAGAGCGTCCTGATAATCGTTGATATTCTCCAGTATCCTGCCTGTGCCCTCAGCAACGCAGTCAAGGGGATATTCGGCAATGAATACAGGCATACCGGTTTCACGGTTGATGAGCTTGTCCAGACCTCTCAGGAGGGCGCCGCCGCCAGAAAGGGTAATGCCGTGGTCGATGATATCGGCGGAAAGCTCGGGGGGAGTGTCTTCAAGAGTGGACTTTATAGCGTCTATGACACGTGAAAGCGGCTCAACCAGAGCGTCACGTATCTCGGCGGAGTTTACGACAATATTCTCGGGGAGACCGTTGAGCAGGTTTCTTCCCTTTATTTCGAGAGTAGTCTCCTTTTCTCCAGGGAATGCGGAGCCTATCTCCAGCTTGATATTCTCGGCAGTTCTCTCGCCGATGAGGAGATTGTACTTTTTCTTGATGTAGTTGATGATAGCCACATCGAACTCATCGCCTGCACATCTTATTGAGCGTGCGGCAACGATACCGCCGAGAGCGATAACAGCAACTTCGCTTGTGCCACCGCCGATATCGACAATCATGCTTCCCACAGGTGCATTTGTGGGCAGACCTGCACCGATAGCGGCAGCCATAGGTTCTTCGATGATGAGAACGTTGCTTGCGCCTGCCTTTTTGCAGGATTCACGGACAGCACGCCTTTCAACGGCAGTAACGCCCGAGGGGATGCATATTATAACGTTAGCCTTGTTGAAGATAGTACCCTTCAAGGCTTTGCGGATAAATTCCTGAAGCATGGTGGTGGCGATATCGAAATCAGCGATAACGCCGTCCTTCAGCGGTCTTACGGCAACGATGGAGCCGGGGGTGCGTCCGATGACTTCCTTGGCTTCCTTGCCTACGTAACGAGCCTTATCGGTGCGGGTATTAACAGCAACGACCGATGGCTCTCTTATAATGATGCCCTTTCCCCTCATATACACAAGGGTATTGGCAGTTCCGAGGTCTATACCGATGTCTTTTGTAAACATATTATCTCCTTGTTTGTGTTAGGTATCAGATATCAGGTGTCAGGCTGTAGAGGATCACAACTGATAGCTGAATTATCAGCCGCATATTTTGGGCGAGGTCTTTATGTAGACTACGAAAGCGGTAATGAGGGCAATGACCTGAGCTACGCTTATGTAGAAATTGAAGCCGAATGTTATAGAGATAACATTAGTGATGGCAAAGGTAGCAGGATTTATGCTGAAACCGCCGCCCTCGCCGAGAAATGCGAAGGTTCCGTAAGCGTGATCGGCAACTATACCGCCGACAACGAGTGCACATATTATAAGTATTAGCATATACCAGGATTTTTTCATAGTCAGTCTCCTATCTGCCGAAGTATCGGCGTTTTATCGTATCGTACCTTACTTTGCCACGAGTCCCGAAGAACCGAAGCCGCCCTCTCCTCTTTCTGTTTCAGAGAGAGTTTCGCTGACCTCGATATCGGGAAATAGTACCTTTGTAGGCACAAGCTGAGCGATACGCATACCGTGTTCTACTGTAAACGGCGCTTTGCCGTGGTTTATGAGGGGGATGAACCATTCTCCCCTGTAGTCGCTGTCAACGACACCGACGCAGTTGGCGAGGGAAACGCCGAATTTTGTGGAAAGTCCCGACCGTGGGTAAATGAGGAGCGCCACATCATCGCAGTCAGGCTCGGCGGTGAGACCTACGGGTATCATCTTTATTTCGCCTGCTTCAAGGGTAACAGGCTCGTCAAGGCAGGCGTATATATCAAGTCCTGCGCTCTTTGCCGTAGCCCTTGTGGGGATGATGGCTTTTTCATTAAGTTTTTTAAATGTCAGCTTCATACGTACCTCTTTATCAATTCGGAATGCGGAATGCGGAATTCGGAATTATTGTGTTCGCTTTGCTCACAAATTGAAATTTAAATCTGTCCCCGATAGGGGACACCGCAATTACGAATTCCGAATTGCGAAATCCGCATTATTTAAAGTATCCCACGGTAATACATGGCACGGGTGATGTTTCCCTTTGGCTTTGTGCCTGAAAGCACAGCCGCCGTCTGCTCCGAATCCTCGTCATGGAGCATTATCAGCCCGTAGGAAATATTTTTCATTTCGTCAAGTCTGTCCTGCATATAGAGTATATCCGAGTTGAGTATCTCCTTGCTGTCCTTATTGCAGACCACAGGGAGAATTCGTCCTGTTCTGTCGATAAGATGTCCCGTGCACCTGTCACAGCTCCCCACTTCATTCTTTATGGGGCAGTTACGCACCAGCATAAGGGGAAGCCGTCCGTATACAGCCGCACCGAGGGGAAGATGTGTCCGCACGGCGGCAAGCTGTTCAAGGGTAGCCTCAAAGGAGAAAACGCAGTCCTCCAGCCCCATATCATGCAGATATTCGGCACTGTAGGAGTTGAACACATTCAGCGTGAAGCTGCCGTGGAGCTTTATTCCTGCGGCTTTGCCCAGAGCGATGTGGTCGGGAGTGTGACAGAAAAGCCTGTCATAGCCCATTGCTTTCATTTCCGCCAAACGTGCCGCTATTGCCTTTTCATCAGCGATGAACCTCGGAGGGGAGAGAATAGCCTTATCACTCGGTATATCGGGGATATCCCTTTCCCATAGCTTATAGTCGAGGATGACATACTGAGCATACTTTAAAGCCGTCTGAGCCTGCTCTGCGGTACGGCAGTAAACTTTCAAAGGGAGAGCGCCTGCACATCTCTGCACCCTTGCTTCGGGGAGCGACGGCACATAGTCCGTGACGGTATAAGACGGAGTATTCCGCTGTATACAGCGCTC
Organism: Ruminococcus sp.; assembly: GCA_017479805.1. Taxonomy (GTDB): domain Bacteria; phylum Bacillota; class Clostridia; order Oscillospirales; family Ruminococcaceae; genus Ruminococcus. Next base: position 21,172 of record JAFVBU010000068.1, on the reverse strand, counting down.
TGTCAGCTTTTCGCAAAGCTCACGGCGCAGTTCGTTCAGCTTGCCTGCGGGGACAAAAAGTCCCTCCTCCGTATCTGCCGAGAAGCTGCCCATAGTAAATATGGTATCGCCCAGCTTTGAAAGCTGTTTTTCCAGAGCGGCACTGTCGGTGGGACGGTTCATTGCCTTGTCGGGGATATCTCCTGTGACCTTTTCTGCGATATCTCCGCATTTTCCCGTGATAGTCAGCGCCTGTCCGCCCTTCATTACCGCATGGATATCCACGGGACAGACCTTCCGCTCAAAGCGGTAATACTCGTGTATCTTCGGGATAAGGCTCTGCGCCGCCGTAACGTCCTCTTTCTCACGAACTCCGAACATATCCTGACGCTTTCCCGTAAAATAGCCGTCCGTGAAGCCGCTTCGGGAGAATATACCTCTCAGGAGCGCCATATCGGGGGCTTGTCCGCTGAGCGCATTTTTCAGCTCGTGCACAGCCGAGGCTGTATACTCGGGGCGCTTCATGCGTCCCTCTATCTTGAATGAATCTATGCCCATTTCCGCCAGTTCTTCGGCTTTCGGCAGCAGTGACAGGTCTTTCAGCGAAAGAGCGCAGTGACCCTTTTTGCCGCTTGCTGAATATGGCAGTCGGCAAGCCTGTCCGCATCTTCCACGGTTAGCCGAGCGTGAACCCATAACCGCCGACATGTAGCACTGTCCCGACACCGACATACACAGAGCGCCGTGGACGAAAACCTCGGTCTCGATGGCTTTTGAGCTTATCTCCGCAAGAACCTTCCTTTCACACTCACGTGAGGGCACGACCCTTGCGCAGCCCAGCGCCGAGAGAAGCTCCGCACCTGCGGCAGTATGCACCGACATTTGCGTAGAGCCGTGTATCATCGCATCGGGAACAGAACGGCGGATAAGCTCCGCACAGCCCAAGTCCTGAATGATGAAAGCATCCACACCAACGGAAGCGGCATATTTTATATAGGTACAGAAATCGTCGGCTTCGCTGTCTGATATGACGGTATTCACAGCTAAATCGAGCTTTGCGCCGTACTTGTGGCACAGTCTTGCAGCCTCCGCCAGTTCCTCGTCGGAGAAGTTGTCAGCGCTGTTTCGGGCGGAAAAACGCTTGCCGCCGACGTACACAGCATCTGCACCCGAGCGCAGAGCGGCGATGAGAGTCTCAGGGCTGCCTGCGGGAGCGAGGACCTCGGGAGACTTCATTATGAGTTGTCCTTATTGAGCTGTTTCAGCTTTGCGATGTTTTCAAGCTGTACGATCTTAGCCTTGAGCACCTCGATCTCTTTCTGAGCGGCATCACGTTCGATACGCACTCTGCCAGCCTCGTCCACATATTCCTTTGACTGGTTGCGGATATTGTCAAGGCGCTGGTTAGCCTGATTTACGTCATCGAGGAGGCTGAGAGCGACCATGATGGAAGCGGTATAAGGGGAAAAGCCGCCCCCTGAGTTGGTGATATCATTTATCCTTGCCTCTAATGCTCTTGCGAGGGCATAGACGTAGTTAGGCGATGAAGCGGTCTTTATCTTATATTCCTTTCCGCAAATTATAACTTTAACTTCATTAAGCATTTGCATTTTTCCTTTCTGTGCAGAACCTGTCGGATAGATCAAGTAGGTTCACATTAAACACCACATTACATTATACTACAAAAATTATAATAATGGAAGTGTTTTTATAAAATTAACATATTTTATTTTATTAAAGACCAGTAATTGCTTGTTTTGAAGGTTGTTTCGGTTTCTTCCCATGAACTTCCTGCTTTGATATATTTATCTCTGATGGTATTCACCATATAGTATTCAACATTGGACTGGTTCGGGTAACTGTAGGGAGTAAAGGAAATTTCTTCTGCTGCGTCGTTCAGGACACTGAAATAATCATAAGTGCGGAATTCCTTTGCAGAAGAGATATCCGAGAGACTTGGGGTCTTGATTATCTCCGCCATAGCTTCCTTGTTGTTCGGCAGGTCATACATATCATTTTCAGCAGCTGCAAGCATACTTTCCTTGTAAAGACAGGAGCTTCTTATAAATGAAGCACAGTCAGCTGCATTGTCGGTGGCAGGGTTTACAACAGTCATTATACCGCCCCAATAGAAGGATTCGGGTCCCTGTACCAGTTCCCACTTCGCTCTTGATTCTTCAGAGGCATGACCCAGGAAACCTCTTATTCCCCATGTGGGGATAAAATAACCCATAGTTCTGCCTTTTAAGCCGTCAGCCAGCCATTCGTCCGACCACTGACTGTTTTTGGTCACGCCGCCGCATTCCCATAAGGTCTTTGCATAGTCGGCAAATTCCTTTGCATCGGCTGTTACATTTCCGTCGGCATCGGTCATTCTGTGTGACATAGTGTAAGCCTGATACATACCGCCGAGAGTATCCGCAAGGGCAGTATTGCCGTTTGATCTTTCGGATAATTTCTGAGCTGTTGAGATAAACTTGTCCCAGCTTCCGATCGCCGACTGCATTTCAGCAGGGGATTTTATGCCGAGGTATTCATCGGCAAGATCGCTTCTGTAAGCAAAGCCGCCGGGGCTGATAAAAGGAGAGGCACCCTTTCTCACGCCGTCCTTGTTGTGTCCGATATCGTCGGCATATTTATAAGTCTGAGCAAAATCCTTGTCGGTAAATCCCAGGTCTGAAAGGGGAGCAGTTAGGCTGTCATTGTCGATGAAGTGTTTTGCCCAGACAGGCTCGCAGTAATAAACATCCAGATCATCACCCGAAAGGAGCAGAGTGTCAATTTTTTCGGCTGCCTCGCTGCCGCCTAAACCCATATTTATTATCCTGAGCTTTGAGCCTGTGGGAGTTTTCAGCGTAATAAGAGGGTGGTTATCAATAGGGTCGTAGCTTTCGGTCTGTGAATAATAGGATTCGGATACTTCATCCTCGGTAACATTCAGCCATTTGCCGACAAGTCTCGGCAGATCGTCCATATTCCACACAGCAATAGTGAAAGTATCACCGCCGCTTTTCAGCTTTATATTGCTGTTTGAAACAGTCGTAGTTGTGACGGGAGGTTCGGTTGTTTGCGGAGCGGTCGTTGTCTGAGCAGGTTCCTCATTGGTACGCATTTTAACGTAGTCGTCCACGGAGATGTTGTCGTGACCTGCGGAGATGTAGGCGTAGTATGAGAGAATGATCGTAGCATCGACACCGTCAACAACGCCGTTTCTGTTGGCGTCGCCGAGAAGCTCGGAAACTGCGGAGACAGAGGTGAGTTTACTGTTGATATTTGCTGCTAAAACAGCAGTACCTGTGAGACAAAGTGCAGAAAAAGCCGCACAAACTTTATTGATATTCATTTGATAATGACCTCCCTTTTTTGAGTGTATGAGTGTATAAGTGTATGAGTGTATTAGTGCATAGTGCTCAGATGTGCTGACGCTATTCTACTTACTACTCACTACTTACTACTTACTGCTTACTAAATCAATAGTAGCGCTTTAAGCCGATGACTTTGCCGAGGACTTCTACTTCATCGAGGATTATCGGCTCCATCGTGTCGTTTTCGGGCTGTAGGCGGAAATGTCCGTTTTCCTTGTAGAATGTCTTTACCGTAGCGTCCTCGTGGTCGATGAATGCTACTATTATATCGCCGTTTTCGGCGTACTGCGTCCTTTCCACGATAACTATATCGCCGTCAAGGATACCTGCGTTTATCATGCTCTCTCCCCTTATTTTCAGGGCGAAAAGCTCCTCGGGGTCTGTGCCCTGAGCCTCAAAGCCCACATAGCCCGTGATATTCTCAACGGCTGTGATAGGCTGTCCTGCGGTGACTGTTCCCATTATCGGCACGGATGTTGTACCGCAGTTGGGCAGGCGGAGAGTTCTGTTGAGACTGCCCGTTTTCTCGATAAGTCCCTCACGGACAAGTGTCTCTATGTAGCGGTGTGCGGTGGAGGTGGACTTGAAGCCCATAGCCTCCATAATTTCTCTGACAGAGGGGGATATGCCGTCGCCCAGACGAGCTTTGATATAGTTGAATACCTCTATCTCCTTATCCTTCAGCATGATTTATTCCTCCGCAAGTTTTTTCAGTACCATCTTAGCTATCTTGTAAGCGTCGCCGCAGCCGAGAGTGATAACAAGGTCGCCCTCCTGTGCGTGTTCGCATACATAGTCGCATATCTGCTCAAAGTTGGCGTACTTTCTCTCGTCAGTCCACTCAGCCTCCTCGTCCTGCGGGAACCATATGCAGTTCGGTATCTTTTCCGCAAGGTGACGGGTGAAAATGCCGTAGGTGTTCTTCTCACGGCTTCCCATGATATCGGTGAGTACAGCGTGGTCGGGTATCTGCAATACTCTTGCGAAATCGTCAAGGAGGAGCTTGGTGCGTGAGAATGTGAAAGGCTGGAAAACTGCCCATACATTGCGGAAATTCATCTCCATAGCCGCATTGAGGGTAGCTTCAAGCTCTGTCAGGTGGTGAGCGTAGTCGTCCACAACGGTAATGCCCTTTTCAAAGCCCAGCTTCTCGAAGCGGCGCTTTGCACCACGGAAGTCCTCCAGACCCTGCTGAATGAACTTGAAATCAGCGCCCACATAGCGAGCCGCCGCAACAGCCGCAAGGGAGTTGAGAACGTTGTGGATACCTGCAACGTGGAGAGTGATAGTACCCAGCTTTTCGCCCTTGTACATAGCATCGTAGGTGGTGAGGAGACCGTTTTCGTGCTTCACATTCTCGGGATAGTAGTCGCATGAGCTGTCCTTGCCGAAGGTGATTATCTCCTTGCCTGTGATACCCTCAAGGGACTTCATGGAGTTCTCGTCAGAGCCGTTGATGATTATGCATTTCGAGGTGTTCTCGTTGAATTTATGGAAAGACTTGATGATATTTTCAAGTGTGCCGAAGTAGTCGAGGTGGTCAGCGTCGATGTTGAGGATAACGGATATATCGGGGAAGAATTTGAGGAAGTGATCCTCGAATTCACATGACTCGCATACCAGTATATCGCTCTTGCCTGCAATGCCGCTTCCGCCGATACATGGGAGCTTACCGCCGATATAAGCGGAAAGGTCGATGCCTGCGGTGTAGAGTATCTGTGTTATCATGGATGTGGTAGAGGTCTTGCCGTGAGTACCCGAAACGCAGATAGCGTTATCGTACCAAGAGGTAACTATGCCCAGCAGGTCGGCACGTTCAAGGACAGGCACACCGCTTGCCTTTGCAGCCATAAGCTCGGGGTTGTCAGCCATGATAGCGGCTGTGTGGACGATGAGGTCAGCGCCCTCGATATTCTCCGCTCTCTGACCGATATACACAGGGATACCCATATTTCTTACAGCGTCGAGGGTTTCAGTCTCGTTGTTATCCGAGCCTGTCAGGTAGTAGCCCTGACCGTGGAGTATCTGAGCGAGAGGGTACATACCCGAGCCGCCGATACCGATGAAGTGGATGTGCTTTTTTCCGTTTAAGATATTTTTATCCAAGATAGATCACCTTTCATACAATTATATTTATTTATAATGGACACCTTTTCAGCCGTTGGCTGACAGCTGAAAAGCAGTCAAAACAGGTCTGTGACCCGTATTACACATGATATTATAGAAATTTATTAGCAGTAATATAAAAGTAATATAACCGCTTTTAAAATGAGAACGTTTCCCGTATTACAGCCGTTTATCGACGGCTCACCGAGGTTCGTATCAGGGCTTTACACTGATAGATTTCAATCATTTAACAACTCTCTGCAATAAAAAGACTTGATTTTTTACAAAATATACGCTATAATACAAATATGCATTGACAAGGATATAGGAGATAAGTAAAATAATTAAACTATGTTCCTGCATCTGAAAGAACGCTGCCGTAATATTCAGCAGATTTGCGTCACGATCATTTCAGGTCAAGTATAATTCTGCTATTTAACAGGAGGAAAAAACAATGGAAATTACAGATGTGAAGATCAGGAAGATCATGACAGACGGCAGGCTCAGAGCGGTTGTATCGGTAACTGTTGACAATATGCTGGCTGTACATGATATCAAGGTAGTGCAGGGCGACGAAAGACTTTTCGTAGCAATGCCCAGCCGCAAGGACGAGAACGGAGTGTTCCGTGATATCGTTCACCCCATCGCTGCATCATCGAGAAAGCTCTTTGAGGAGGTCATCCTTGAAGCCTACGAGAAGCAGCTCCTTATGCTTGAAGCTGAGGAAGGCGATGAGGAAGCAGCCGAGGAAGAAACTGAATGAGATTTCCACCAATGACCTGTTCTGTATGGAGCAGGTCTTTTTGCTTTGCAGTAAGCAGTGAGTATAAAAGTTTGAGTTCAACATTATTTTACGGTGAAACTATACTACTTTCTATTCTCTGTTTTCTACTTACTACTTACTACTCACTACTTACTGTCAGATCCCCAGAAGCCTTGCTGCTTTGAGAATTATTATCTGCGTTTTGGCGTCTTTTATTTCGCCGTCCATGACCTGTTGTACCGCTTCTTTCAGCGGTATTTTTTCTACGTCGAGGAATTCGTCCTCGTCAAGGTCCTGCTCACACTTCCTCGTCAGCTTCCTTGCCATGTACATATGGATTATCTCCGTATCATAGGCAGGCACGGGGTAGAGCGTTCCCATGTGGGTGAATTCCTCGCAGACCATGCCTGTTTCCTCTAAAAGCTCCCGTCTGCCGCATTGGGCATGATCCTCGCCCTTTTCCAGCTTGCCTGCGGGGACTTCCCGTGTGACCTCGCCGAAAGGGTAGCGGAACTGCCTTACAAGGAAAATTTCGTTGTCCTCGGTTATGGGAATGACGCAAACTCCGCCGAAATGGTGGAGCACATCACGGTCGGCGGTGTTGCCGTTTTCCAGCTCGACCATATCATGGGTGATATCGAATATCCGTCCGCTGTAGACGGTCTCACCGCTTATTTTCTTTTCATACAAATGCATAATATCCATCCTTTTTTTCAATTCGTAATGCGTAATTCGTAATTCGTAATTAACGGTGTCAGCTTCGCTGACTTATTCACGGCTCGCAAAGCTATTATTGTACACCTCGCAAGCCTTTATCCTGTCGGATGTGCTGTAATCGTAAAAATGTGTGTGTCTGCGCTTGTCGCCCTTGTCACGGTTCACATAGCAAACTGCAAGGTACAGGCAAAGTATACCGATACCTGCAAGGCTGATGAGTGCGCCGATGTTAAGATATGGGGTCTTGTAGCGGAAAACTATGGTATTGTCACCGCTTTCGCAGGCTACAGCCATGAAGCCCTCGTTTACTCTCTCAACGTCCACAGCCTTTCCGTTGACCTCGGCAGTCCAGCCCTCGCTGTAGGGGACGCTGAAAAATACCATCATAGGCTTTTCAAGGCTTATTTCCGAGGTGAAGCTGTGGTTGTCGAAACGGAACGAGGATGAGCAGTTTTCACGCTTTTCCTGACAGAACCGCACATAGTCCTCCTTGGTGGTCTTGCCCTTTTCCTTTATGGTACACTCGTCCATGAAGCTGTACTTTTTCTCGTGGTCGCTGTCCTCGAAGATAAGGGAGTCCATCATTATTTTCTCACGGGCGGACTTGCTGAGGGCGTCCGCATCCTCACGGGTGACATATGTATCATAGCCGAATCCCATAGGGATGTAAAGCTCGTTCTCGTATATCTCGAACCTGCCGTTTTTGCCTACATACTTGAATCCCTCAAGCTCGTCGGGGATGATGGTATAGTCGGTATTCTTCTTCTCGTCGTAGTCCTCGGGGATGGAATAATCACCGCTGATAAGCCTGTAGTAGGTCACATCATCGATTATCTCCTTATAATAGTACTTGACCGAGAGAAGCCCACGGAGAGTATAATGGCTGATATCGGCACGGGAGGCAACATCACGGTGGACGCCGACATATTCGTAAAAGTCCATGATGGATGTGGTGACAACGCTCTGGAAAGCACGCATAGTGGGGAGCTTCCATACCATCGGGAAGTTGTCGCAGTCCTCGGAGATATCCACACGGAAGAAGTTATCCTCATCTACCTGTTCCCACACCTTGTCTCCGCCCTTGATAACAGTGTCGATGTACTCGTTTGCGCTGTCAAGGCTGTAAGCGCCGTAAAGGATGAGAGTGTAGGTGCATATCAGTGAAGCGGCGGCTGTTAAGAGCACAGATAGCTTCAGGAAAGTCTTGCGGCGTGACTTGCGCTTGTATATATAATATGTGCCGATGAGACAAAGTGCCGCAATGCCTATCTGTATCCAGAAATAGCCAACTCTTGCAGGAAGCTGGAAAAGTATCAGTTTATCGTCCTTTTTCTTGGGGAGAAGTCCGATAACGGCAAAAACAGCGGTGATAACGGCAGTTATGCGCCAGCCACGGAGATTGTCGGCTTCCGTATCGTCAAGGGACTGAGCGGTCATCATTGCCATTATGAGGATGGGCATATAGAACCATCTTGCGTAATAGTAGGAGTTAGCCGCCTGAAAGAAGCTGTTGAGTATCGGGATGAACGAGCAGAAAATGCAGAAGCCGAGGAATCTTGTCGCCCAGCTTTTCTTTTGGCTGCCTATGAATGTGATAACTCCCGTCATGGAGAAAAGTGGCAGGAATCCGCCGATGGACGCCCATTTCTCGTAGTCCGAGTCGAAAAGGTTGGGACGGGCAGGAGCATCGGGTATCATGAAAAAGGTCTGTATTATGCGTGGTATCAGTGTCTTGTCGGAGTAGAGCACCATATCCATGCCGAAAAGGTGCTCGCTGACACGGTAGTTGCCCATGATAGCCATAGCCGACGGCAGAAGCACAAAGGCAGCCATAGCTGTTCCGAGGATGGCTTCAAATGCAAGCCCGAAGAACTTCTTCCATGAGGTATTGAAGTCGGGGCAGACCATGCGGAAAAGGTAGTAAAGCACCAGAAAAACAGCCTGTCCTGTGAAGAAGTAGTAATTATTTATCGCCATAACTGCGACTATCAGCGCAAATACGCCTTTTCTGCGGCAGTTGATGTTCTCCTCCATAGCGATGAGCATGAGAGGGAACAGGGCTGTAACATCCTGAAAATGGTTGAAGAAGATGTTGAAAAGCTGAAAGCCCGAGAAAGCGTAGAGCATTCCGCCCACAACAGCAGCGTCCTTGTTCCTGACAAAGCGCCGTATATAGGCATAAGCGGTCACCGAGGCAACACCGTGCTTCACCGCAAGCAGTACGGGGATAGCGTGGACGGCAAGTCCCCTCGGAAGCAGGGACGAGAGCCTGAAAAATGGACTTCCGAACAGATAAAAGCTGTAGGAGGTCATGAAGTCGGCGCCCAAGTCGGTGAACCAGTTCCAGCCGAAATTTCCGCTTTTTGCCGCATCGTTTGCAAGGCTGTAGAACGGTATCTGCTGTGCGTTGAAGTCGCCGTAGAATATGAAATACCCCCGTTCCGCTATCATTATGGGCAAAAGGGTGAGCATAATGCACCCGAACCCCAGCAGAAAGGCGAGCAGATATTTTTCTTTTGATGTATCGTTGCTTTTTATTTTAACATTAGACATTTTGATTCCTCTTGCAATAATTATACATTATCCATTATAACACATTTGTTCTTAAAATAAAAGCTCTTTTTTGAAATTAGTGTGTTTAGTGTATTAGTGTATTAGTGATTAGTTTTATTAAGCAGTGAGTAGTAAGTAGTGAGTAGTAAGTAGTTGTCAGAAATCAGTAGGGGCGGCGTTCCGCCGCCCGTGGCAACAATGAAATAACATGAACCGTATGTAGGGGACGGCACGGGGCGATGTGGGCATCGCCCCCTACAAATGGCAGACACCGATCGCATTAAAACCAACGGGCGGCGAAACGCCGCCCCTACATCACCGCCCCGAATTTACTTCTGCGTGCGAAAGCAGAGTACCCGCCCCGCAGAGAATGAACGAGCTTTGCGAGTGAGAGCGTGATATGCGCCCGCCCGCTCGGCGGAGTCAGCTCGAATATGAAAATTTGAAGAAATATTTTTAAGGGGGTGGCTTTTTTGTGCGGTTTATGATATAATTAACGTAAGTGTACTTTAGAAAGGCAGATTCAGATGTCAGTTTATTTGGATAATGCGGCTACTACCAAGCCGTGTGAGGAAGCTGTCAGAGCGGCTTTGGCGGCTATGACAGAGAATTTCGGCAACCCGTCCTCCCTCCACCGTGCAGGTCTGGAGGCTCAGCTCGCTATGGATGGCGCAAGGAAAATAATTGCCGACAGTATCGGCGCAGACCCGTCGTGCCTCTGTTTTACGTCAGGCGCTACGGAAAGCAATAACCTCGCTCTCAGGGGAGCTTCTGCGGCTTACGGCCGTAAGGCTAAACGCATAGTCATCTCGTCCGTGGAGCACGCTTCTGTTGAGGAGACTGCCGCAGACCTCGAAAAGAAAGGCTTTGAGGTCACAAGGGTAAGCCCCCGTGAGGACGGCCGCTTCTATGCGGCGGACTTTTTAAATGCCTGCGGTGAGGATGTTTGTCTGGTCAGCATGATGTATGTCAACAACGAAACAGGCTATATTCTGCCTGTTAAGGAGACTTTTGCCATGATAAAGCGGAAGTTTCCTCATATTATCACCCACACCGACTGCGTGCAGGCTTACATGAAGCTGGCTGTTAAGGCGTCCGCTCTCAATGCCGACCTTATCTCTCTCAGCGGACATAAGGTCCACGGCGGAAAGGGTGTCGGGGCACTTTACATCAAAAAGGGAGTGCGTGTGCTTCCCGTAGTTACAGGCGGCAAACAGGAAAAGGGCATACGCTCGGGCACGGAAAGCGTACCTATGATATGCGCCTTTGGTGCGGCAGTTGAAAAGCTCGCTCCGACTATCAATGACAGGTGGGAAAGGCTCACAGCGCTGAAAGCCCACCTTATGAGCAGATTGTCGGAAATGGAAAATATATCGGTCAATTCTCCCGACGACGGCTCTCCCTATGTGGTGAATATATCCGCAGAGGGCAAGCGGTCGGAGATAATGCTCCATTTCCTTGAAAGCAAAGGGGTATACGTTTCCAGCGGCTCGGCTTGTTCAAAGGGACAGCAGAGCGGAGTTTTAGGGCAGTTCGGCATTACGGGAAAACGTGCCGACAGCGCTCTCCGCATAAGCATGAGCGCTGAAACTACCGAGGCGGAGCTTGACGAGTTTATTTCGGCTCTCGGTGAGGGCATGGAAAAGGTGAGAGGTTAACTCAATATTTCAGACAAAATAATAATGACAGAGGGAAATAAAAATGAAAAGCAACAACGATCAGACAAAATTTAAATCAAACGTAAAAGGCATTGCTTCCGTCGTTTTCACACTGACTTTGCTGGGGGCATCGTTCGTGTTGAAGGATTCTTCAAAATATCGTGAACAGGCAACCCAAATCGAAACACAAGTGAGTACGCATATTGTCAGCGAAGGTGCCGCAGGCGGTATGGAAATGATCGCCGCAGGAGTTGCGGAGCTCACGGGAGAAAATAAGATGAGCGATGAGGAGAAAAAAGCTGCCGAGGAAAAGGCTGCTGCCCGTGAGGAACGCAAAAATGAACTTTATTCGGACTATTTCGTATTCGGTAATGTTGAAAATAATCGCTGCGATGTTGATGCAGGTATTGCTTTCAGATGGGGCGACAGTTTTTATTTACGCAAGGGAATAGGCAAAAACAAGTCCTACAACTGGGCTATGTACGTGGATGACGGAGAGCCTGAGGAAATATGGTGCTCCTCCGAGAAACTTACCGAGGATATGCTCACTCCCGGTTCCTCCGCTGTTATGCTTGACGGCAAGAAGATAAAGAGCAAGCATTATACATTTTAAATAGGAAGCCAAAGGCTTTTATCAAAGATATCAGGAGATAAATATGAAAGAACTTATACTTGTAAAATACGGTGAGATGGCTCTTAAAGGGCTGAACAAAAAGACCTTTGAGGATATGCTCATAAAGAACATAAAGCGCAGACTGAAACCGCTGGGACATTTTCAGTACACCAGCGCTCAGTCCACCACATACATCACTCCCCTTGATGAAGATATCGACCTTGCGGAGGTATCCGAGAGAGTGGGAAAAATATTCGGTATCGCCGCTTACTGCCGTGCCTGCGTGTGCGAAAAGGACTTCGAGGACATCTGCAACAAGAGCTATGAGTACCTCGATACCGTCCTTAGCTGTGCAAAGACATTCAAGGTCAATGCAAAGCGTGCGGACAAGGCTTTCCCCATGAAATCCCCCGAGATATGCATGGAGCTGGGCGGCAGACTGCTGGAGAAGTTCCCTCATCTTACTGTTGATGTCAAAAATCCCGAGGTCACGGTAACTGTTGAGATACGTGACGAGAACGCTTTCGTTCATGCGGAGAATATCAAGGGCGCAGGCGGACTTCCCGTGGGAAGCAGCGGAAAGGCTATGCTTCTGCTCTCGGGCGGTATCGACAGCCCCGTTGCAGGCTATATGATGGCAAAAAGAGGCGTTCATATAGCCGCTATCCACTATGTCAGCCCTCCGTATACCTCAGACCGTGCACAGCTCAAGGTCGAGCAGCTCTGCCAGAAGCTGACGGACTACTGCGGCGGCATTGCTTTCTACTGCGTGCCTTTCACAGAATTGCAGGAGGCTATAAAGGACAACTGCCCCGAGGAATATTTCACTATTATAATGAGAAGACTTATGATGGAGATAGCTCAGCGTATCGCCGCAAAGGACAATTGTCTCGCCCTCATAACAGGCGAAAGTGTGGGACAGGTGGCAAGCCAGACAATGGCGGCTATGGTGTGCACCGACGCTGTTTGCCGTATCCCCGTGTTCCGTCCCTGCGTTGGCATGGACAAGACGGAGATAATTGAAATTGCTCGTAAAATAGACACATTTGACACCTCGGTGCTCCCTTATGAGGACTGCTGTACAGTATTCACGCCCCGTCACCCGAAGGTAAGACCTGTGTTGGCGGATATTGAAAAGGCACAGAACAGCTTTGATTTTGAGCCGCTGATACAGAAAGCCGTTGAGGGCACGGAGATGAAAACTTTTAATTATTAAAAAGCGGCGAAGCCAATGAGAGTGTCTGCCCATACAAAATGTTCAAGTGTTTGACAATTTACAAAAAAGAAAGAGTGATAATATGCACATCCCTGACCTTGATAAAAGTGTAACAGCTTTAGTTGAAACATTAAAGCAAAAGAAGCTGACCATTGCCACAGCCGAAAGCTGTACGGGCGGTCTGCTCTCCGAAAAGATAACCTCAGTTTCGGGCGCATCCGAGGTCTTTGAGCTGGGGATATGCACCTACTCCGAAAGGATAAAGCACGAATTTCTCGGCGTTCTGATGGAGGAAATAGAGAAGTACGATGTTGTCAGCGAGCAGGTGGCGCACAGTATGGTCAGAGGGCTGAAAGAGCGTTCGGGGGCTGATATATGCATTTCTGTCACGGGCATTGCGGGTCCAAACGGCGGAACTCCCGAAAAGCCTGTAGGTACGGTATATATCGGCTTCAATGTGTGCGGAGAGCAGTTCGTGGAGCTTCCAAAGCTATGGGAGCTTGAGGACAGGAGCAGAGAGAACATCAGACGGAGTGCGGCGGCTTTTGCCTTTGATACCGTTCTGAAGCGTTTAGAAAAATAGGGATAAGTAACATTTTATGCGGTCGGGAGCGGCTGGGCGTTTGCGTAATTGCCCCGAACCACAAACACAAATTCTGTCAAGACCGCCATTTGTGGCGCTTGTCTTGGTCTTGACTGAATTTGTGTTTGTGGTAAAATGAGCAATTGCGAACGCCGGCTGCATTACAAACTGCCAAAAAGTTACATACTCAAAATAGATAGATGTTGGAGGACAAAGATGAGCGATAATATAAACGAGAATGAAATAATTCCCGATGGCTCGGAGCATCTGAGCAAGGAGGATAAGATCAAGGCTATAAAAAAGTCGGTGAAGATATCCTCCAATGACTGGGACGGCGAGCGTTCGGCACTGTTTTCCGAGAAAGTCCACAAGGTAATGGACAGCAGACTGCCGTGGTCGGAGGATGAATTGGGAGTTCTGGACGATATGCCCGAGGACGCTGTTCCCTCCGAGGAGATATATGCAGGTATCGGACTGGGCGACCTCAGCGAGATAATCCCCGATTCGGATATACCGCTGTTCGACGAGAACGGCGTGCCGCTCAACGGCACTTCTCCCGAGCCTGAGCCTGAGCCCTATATACCACAGCATGAGGCTGAACCCGTGCCCGAGTACGTACCACAGCATGAAGCTGAGCCCGTGCAGGAGGAAACTCCCGTGCTTGCCGCTCTGAGACAGCAGGAGGAGGAATTTTCTGCTAACGGGGTGTATGAGCCGATAAATGACGAGCCTGACAGAAGCTACAGTGAGCCTGCCGAGCCCGATAAGAAGCTGTACACCGACGAACAGCCCGATTATTACAGCGAGCCGCCCGTGAGACAAGCGCCCAAGAAGAAAAAGCGCAGAAAGAAGTCAACAGGCGAGAAGATACGTGACCTTTTCCCGAGAAAGGGCGACGGCGCTCTGGAGAGCATACGAAAGATAGTTTTTCTTGTGTCGCTTGTGGCTATCGTGGTCTGCGGCTATCTGGTGGCTGATTACTATATCGACCTCTGGCACAGCAAGAGCGTCAACAAGGACATGATGGAGATGTACTGGACTTACCCCGACAAGCACGATGAGGGCACTGTCGAGGAGGCTTCCGAGAAGTATTACGAGCTTCTGGACGGCGCAAGAAAGCTCCTTGACGTTAACCCCGATGTTGTGGGCGTTATAAGCATACCCGATACTCCCATCAACAACCCCGTGATGAAAGCGGACGACAACTTCAAGTACCTCGACATGAAGATAAACGGCGACTATTCACGTGCAGGCGAGCTTTTCATGGACTACCGCAACAAGTTCGACCACGTTATAGACCACCGTCTTGCAGAGCCTAATTCGGACAATATCGTTGTATACGGTCACAATATGGGCGACCTGACTATGTTCGGCTGTTTACAGCACTACAAGACAGAGGATGACTACTACACAAAGCATCCGCTGATATACTTCAATTCCAACTACGAAAGCTACGTCTATAAGATATTCGCTTTCTTCATCCTCGATTCGGGCGACAAGAGCGAAAATGCCTACGATTGCTGGAATACCCTTGATTTCGCAAACGAGGATGAGTTCTACGACTTTGTCAACGAGGCAAAGAGAAGGACCTTCCGCCTTAACGAGGTGGATGTGAAGTACGGCGACCCACTTCTTACACTGTCTACCTGCAACAACGTTCTCGGCGAAAACGGACGATTCATCGTTATGGCAAGGCGTGTAAGAGAGGGCGAGGACTACATGGAGGGCACACAGAAAAACCGGGCTAACCCCAATGTGAAGTGGCCTGACTTCTACTATAAGATAAGAACAGACGAAAAATACGATCCTGATGCGGAATTTATACCCTATGGACCAGACAAAGCAGAGGAGTAAGTATGAAAAAGAATGCAAAAATAGTTTCGGCAATGGTGGCTTTATGTGCGGCAATGGGTGTCGGCATATACGCTTTTCTCTCAAACGGCAAGGATGAGCCGTCGGAGATAGTCAGCAGTGAGCCTGAGACTATTCAGACAACAGAAGAACAGACAACTGAGGAATACCACGATATACTGCCGAAAAACTGGGCTGAGATGTACAGCTATTCCGCTTCTGACATGGGTATGACCCAGAAAGCAAGGGAATGGCACAGACGCAACAAGGACTACATCGGCTGGCTGAGACTTGACGGCACTTACGTTGACTACCCCGTTATGCTCGACCCCGGCGAGATAGAAGCAGGTGACCCGATATACGGTCCCGAGGCAAGAGTCCCCAACTCGTTCTACCTCGACCATGCGTGGGATATGAGCTATTACCGTGACGGCGCTATCTATATGGACTGCAAGGACAATTTCAGCGGCGCTGACGCAGACCAGTCCGAGAACCTCGTTATCTACGGTCATAATATGGCTAACGGTACAATGTTCGGCTCGGTGCGGAGGTACAGACAGGACCCGTCCTACTTCTATGACAGCCCGTTCATTGAGCTTAGCAACTGCTACAAGGACTACAAATACGTTATCTTTGCGTTCCTCATTACTCCCGGAAGCTACAATGCTACGGATTTCGTTTACTGGAATATGGAGGAGCTGGACACAAAGGAGGACTTCGATTTCTATGTCGACCACTGCAAGGCAAAGTGGATGCTTGACACAGGCGTTGACGTTGAGTACGGCGACCAGCTTCTGACACTTTCCACCTGCTATGCGGACTATGACAATTCACGATTCATCATCGTGGGCAGGAGACTGCGTGAGGGAGAGGTATACGGTGACCTCAGCACTATCCAGTGCCGTGAGGACTACAAGAAAGACCACCCCAACGGCATTGAAAAGCCTAAGCCCAAAACCGAGGAAAAAGACGAAGATACCGAGGAATGACGGAGTGATAGAAGATGAAGAATAAGCTAATACGTGTTATATCGGCTTTTACGGGAGTGCTTGTGCTCTCGTCGGCTGTCACTGTAAGTGCGTCGGCGGCGGACAAGTCAAAGGCGGATATCATGGCTTACGGCTCGGGAACTTCCCTTGTCAGCTATGAACCTGCTTCCCCCGAAAAGGCAATGCCCGACGGCTATCAGAACCCCTATGCAGGGCTTTCACAGCTTGACAGAGAGACTAAAAAGGCTGAGCTGAAAAACGCTATCCCTGCCCTTTCAAGAAGTCTGCCGAGGAGCAGGCTGAAAAATGCACAGCTTGCGGAACACCTTTCCACAGGCGCTTTCGTGGGCGACAGTCTGATACCAAGTATCGACGGTGTTGAAGGACAGCCGGGCAAGTTCACCTTTGTCACCTACGGATGGGGACACGGTGTTGGCATGAGCCAGAACGGTGCAAATTTCTACGCCAACTATGCAGGATGGTCATACCGTGACATCCTCGCACATTATTACCCGGGTACATATATCGAGAATACGGGGCTTATCGACTTTACGGAATATGCCGACCAGCCGAAGCCTCCCGAGCCTACAGAGCCGCCAACGGAAGCTCCCACCGAGCCGCCGACTGAGCCGCCCACGGAAGCTCCTACAGAGGAAACAACAAGCTCCGAGACTACTACCTCGATAGTAACGGACGACTGGGGCAATACGATAACCATTCTCACCGAGACCACGACAGAGCCGCCAACTACAGAAGCTCCCACCGAGCCGCCGACCGAGCCTCCCACACAAGAGCCTGAGCCTGAACCTCAGCCGCAGGAGGTTGAGATACCGTGGCATGAGGTGCTGACCATCGCTCATGAGCCTGTAGGAAGTCCGCTTAAAGTAATAGCTTCCATCGTCTACAACGAGGTGGGAAGCAGTTTCAATGTGGAGTGTATCAAGGCGCAGGCTGTTGCGGTGTACACCTATATGAAGTGGAACGGCAACGACTCCCACGACCTGAGAGGAAAGCCCAATCCGCCGCAGAACGTCATCGATGCCTGCCGCTCGGTACTGGGCGAGGCGCTGTACTATGACGGAAACTACGCTCTTACCATGTTCTCTGCTTCCTGTGCAGGCTGTTCGGCTAACTGCTATGAGGTCTTTGTTGCGGATTATCCCTACCTCAGAAGCGTTCCCAGCGAGTACGACGAGCAGTTTGACCCGCACTGGGGAACTGTGACATACATCGATGCTGAGGAAGTCAAGAAAATGATAGAGGGCAAGTACGGCATAAAGCTGTCCAACGACCCGTCAAAGTGGATACAGCCGACCTATTCGACCCAGACAGGCTATGTGACCTACGTGGATATCGACGGCAAGACCACCGACAAGGGCTACCCGTTCTCATATGCTCTGGGGCTTAAATCGGGCAAGTTCAAGGTTGCCTATACCCCGTAAGAGCGGTGAGCCATATTTACGAAAATGCAGGGACGACCGAGGTTTGGTCGTCCTTGATTATTTTAAGTGTTTACATAATTATAAAGAGCCGCAAAACGGAACGCCGAGGGCGGCGTTCCCTACAAAGTGCAAATCACTTAAAACTAAAACATTCTCAATTCTCCATTCTCAATTCCTGCCACCTCTCCTTTGGTGAAAATGCCGAAGATGTTGTTAATTATATTTACTCATTTGAAGGCGCTTTTCAAAAGTTCGTTGATTTATGACCGTCGGTTCTCGGAAAATAAACAATTCATTTGGGCGATGTATAGGGAGTATTGTGCAAAATTCCGTCTTGAATAATGCACGAAATTCTGTTACAATTATGATAGGGCAAAAATAAGCTGCAGCAGACAGGTTTTCTGCCGTTCTGCGTAAAATTTGTTTGCCTTCTTATTATAATAAAAGAACTTTCCATAAGGAGTTTTCATCTATGGATTTTCACCATATACCCGTTATGCTGACAGAGTGTATCGACGGTCTGCATATCGACCCCGACGGCATTTACGTTGACGGCACAGCAGGCGGAGCAGGTCATTCCTCCGCAATTGCCGCAAAGCTCAGCGAAAAAGGCAGGCTCATAGCCCTCGACCGTGACCCCGATGCTGTTGCGGCGGCAACTAAAAGGCTCGAACCCTTTACCAACGCTCAGGTCATCCACAGCAACTATTCCGAGATAAGATCGGTCCTTGACAGGCTGGAGATAGACTATGTGGACGGTATCCTCATGGATCTGGGTGTCTCGTCCTTTCAGCTTGACGAGGGAAGCCGTGGTTTTTCCTATAATTCCGACGCTCCCCTTGATATGCGTATGAGCAAGGAGGGAACAAGTGCGGCGGATATCGTCAATACCTACTCCGAAGCCGAGCTGGCAAGGATAATGTTTGAGTACGGCGAGGAGAAATTCTCACGGAGAATAGCCGCAAATATCGTCAAAACGAGAGAAACAGCTCCCGTTGAGACTACCTTTCAGCTTGCGGATATCATAAGAGCAAGCGTACCGCAGAAAGCAAGGAGAGACAAGAATCCCTGCAAGAAAACATTCCAATCCCTGAGAATTGCCGTAAATTCGGAGTTCGACCATCTTTCAAAGGGACTTGAGGACGCATTCTACAGCCTTAAAACAGGCGGCAGACTTGCGGTCATAACCTTCCATTCACTTGAGGACAGACTGGTCAAGCAGAAGTTTGCAGGATGGTGCAAAGGATGTATCTGTCCTCCCGATTTTCCTCAGTGCGTATGCGGCAGAAAGCCCGAGGGCATAGCTGTCACACGCAAGCCCATCGAGGCAGGCGAGGAGGAACTTGAACGAAACAACAGAAGCAGAAGCGCAAAGCTGAGGATAATCGAAAGGAGCGCAGATACAAATGCCCGATGAATATTCGATGGACTACTATTTCAGCGGCGAAGAACCCGAGCCCGAGTTTGAAGCACCAAAGCCGAGCAGGAACAATAACAGCAGAAACAGCGGCGGCAGCTCAAAGGTCGGCTCTGTTCTGTCTATAATATTTGTTTCACTGCTTGCTGCCGCTCTTTTGGGTGCGGTAATATACTCCCTCGACAAGCGGAATTCCCTCTACAATCAGGTGTCCTCGCTGAACAATCAGCTACACCTTGCAGAAGCGGAGAACGTAAGACTACAGTCCGAGCTGGAGAGCCAGATGTCGGCGAAAAACGTTGAGGACTACGCAGAGAACGTCCTCGGCATGAGAAAGATAGACTCATCACAGATAGAATACATAAAGATACGCACAGGCGACGTTGTCACCATCCCCGAGAAGAAAGAGAGCATCCTCACAAGGGTCAAGAACTTTTTCGATGAGTGCGTGGAATATTTCAGAGGCTGAGATACTATATTAGTTAGTAAGTTATCAGTGCTTAGTGCTTAGATAAAAGAAAGAGATCGGCGCTTTGAAAGGAGAAAGTCAGTAATGGCAAACAACAATCCTTCAAATTCAATGAGATTCAGGACGAAGATAGTTATGACTACGGTCTTTGTCATTCTTTTTGCTGTCGTTGGCATAAACTTTTTCAAAATATCCGTTGTGGATAACGAAAAATATCAGGATATGGCGAACGACCAGCATTTCGGCTCTATCACCATCCCTGCCCATAGAGGCTCTATCTACGACGCAAAGGGCTCCGCTCTTGCAAGAAGTGCGTCTGTGTACAGGATATTCCTCGACCCCCAGAATTTCCGTCAGGAGCTGGAGGATCTGGAGGAACGCATAAAAAAGAGAAACTCAGACAAGGCAAAGGGCTCTTATGTCCCGAAATACGATGAGGACGGCAATGAACTGGACGTTCTTCCCGAGTCCGTTGAGACCTTCAAGACACAGGTCATCGCAATGCTCTCCTCAAAGCTGGATATCACTCCCGACAAGGTAAGCAATGCTATGGAGGAAAAGACCCAGTACAGTGTGCTTCAGGATCAGGTGGAAAAGCCTGTTGCGGACGAGATACTCAAATATTTCAACGATATGGGCATCTACTCCATCAACGAGGAGGAGGACACCAAGCGCTACTATCCCCAGAACGAACTGGCGGCTTCCGTTATCGGCTTCACAACAGGTGACGGCTACGGTGCTTACGGTGTTGAAGCCTACTATGACGACTACCTTGCAGGTGTTGACGGAAAGACCATATCCGCTAAGGACTCCGCAGGAAACGAGCTTCCCTACAGATACTCCAAGACCTATGAAGCTGTAAACGGCGATGATGTTTACCTTACCATCGATATGATGATACAGCATTACCTCGAAAAGCATTTGCAGGAAATGGTCGAGAAGTACGAGATAAAGAACCGTGCCTGCGCTATACTTATGAACGCAAAAACAGGCGCTGTTCTCGGTATGGCTACAAATCCCAGCTTTGACCTCAACGATCCCCGTGAGATATCCGACCCGAATATATCCGCTCAGCTTGCCTTTTTGAAAGGCGATGAGGCGGAGAAGAAAAAGGGTGAGGAACGTGAAAAGCAGTGGAAAAACAAGTGTATCACCGAGATATATGAGCCGGGTTCGGTATTCAAGGTAATTACCAGTGCTTCTGCTATCGAGGAGAACCTTATAAATCTGGCTACAGATTCTTTCTACTGCGAGGGCTCTGTAAAGCTGGACGGCGCTTTTGACGTTATCCGCTGTGATAACACCTCGGGTCACGGTTCGCAGTCTTTCCAGCAGGCGCTGACAAACTCCTGCAACCCTGCTTTCATGGAAATAGGTGCAAGACTCGGTGTTAAGAAATTCTGCTACTACTTTGACGCTTTCGGTCTCGGCGAAAAGACAGGCATAGATCT
>JAFVBU010000067.1 GCA_017479805.1 Ruminococcus sp. | reverse complement strand
TTTTTGCAAATTCTCAGAAGTCTGTTTTTCTTTGCGCTCCATGTGGACAGCGGCACGGTATTTCCCAAGCCCCTTTCGCCGTCGGAGGAGCAGGAGTGCTTCACGAAAATGGCTGAGGGTAACGACGATTCACGGAAAAGACTGATAGAGCATAATCTCAGGCTTGTGGCGCATATCGTGAAAAAGTACACTTCCTCCTTCGACGAACAGGATGAGCTTATCTCCATCGGAACTATCGGGCTGATAAAGGCTGTTTCCTCGTTCGACTACACCAAAGGTGCAAAATTTGCTACCTATGCAAGCAGGTGCATTGAAAATGAGATTCTCATGCACTACCGCTCCGCCAAAAAGACTGCCTCGGACGTATACATGAACGAGCCTGTTGAGACTGACAAGGACGGTAACTCCCTGACCCTCCTTGACCTCATCGACGACGGCTCGGACATACACGATCAGGTGGAGCTGATGATAAGGTCGAAACAGCTTTACCGCTTCCTTGAAAAATGCCTTGACAGCCGTGAGCTGGAAATAATCATCCACCGCTACGGGCTTTACGGCGGAGCTCCCCACACTCAGAATGAGACCGCCGAAAAGCTGGGGATATCCCGTTCCTACGTGTCACGAATCGAGAAAAAAGCCATTGGCAAGCTGAAAAAAATGTACGACTCCGAGCCGCTGTAACACTTGATTACGCTTCCTTTTTGTGTTATAATGAACACACAATATAAGGAAATGAGGGTAAAAAATGATCTACACAGAACTGACCGTAAAAGCCATGAAGCTCGCTTATGCCGCCCATCAGGGACAGACCGACAAATGCGGTGTGCCGTATGTTTTTCATCCGCTCCACCTTGCGGAGCAGATGAACGACGAATATTCGGTATGTGCGGCACTTCTCCATGACACTGTTGAGGATACCGACATCACTCTCGAACAGCTTGCTGAGGACTTCCCTGCCCCTGTGGTCGAAGCGGTGAGACTGCTGACCCATGATGACGATGCAGACTATTTCGAGTACGTCCGTGCCATCAAGCAGAACAGCCTTGCAAGAGCGGTGAAGCTGGCTGACCTCGAACACAACAGCGACCCGTCCCGTTCTGCGCTTACAGGCGAACCCCACGAAAAAACTGCCGCCCGACTTGAAATTTATGCTCAGGCTAAGAAGATACTTCTTGATGAGTGATAAATTGCTGCAAATTTAAATAGTTTAATTTATTCTCCGCACCCAAAATCGCTGTTGCAAATCATCGGGAAATGTGCTATAATGTTTTTTAAAGCAAATTCATGGAGGGATCATTTTGGAGTTTAAAGTCAACAGCGGTATCTGGGGAAGTATGTTCGGCGTTCCCGACATCGTAGCAGATAATTTTCTAAAGCTGGCAAGCGGCGAACAAATAAAGGTACTGCTCTATATCCTGAGAAATTCGGGAAAAATGTGCTCGGCAGAGGAAATATCCGTCAACACAGGCGTTCCCGTTCAGCAGGCGGCAGAGGCGGTCATGTTCTGGCAGCAGGCTAATATCCTCGCTCCGCAGAATATCTCCGTTACGCAGCCTCAGTCTATTATGACACCGCCGCCTATTCAGCAGATATCTGCGCCTGCACCTCAGCAGACAGCCGCTCCCGAGCCTGTGAAAGCTGCCGAGCCGCCGAAACAGGAACGCAGACGACAGAATCTCAATCCCACCGAGATAGCGGATATAATGAGGGATTCCGTGGATATCGCCGAGCTTTTCAAGGTTGCCGAGTCCATGATGGGTTCGCTCAATCACACATATCAGAATCTGCTTATCTGGATGCACGAATATCTGGGGCTGAAAAAAGAGGTCATTATCGTCCTTATCAGCCATTGTAAAAGTATTGACAAAACCAATCCCTCCTATATAGAAAAGGTCGCTGCCGACTGGGCTGAAAATGAGATAAACGACCTGAACAGAGCTCAGACAGAGGTACAGCGCATCACTGTTTCCCACGACTTCACAGGCAGGATAATGAAAATGTTCGAGATGACCAGACGTCCCACAGGCAAGCAGTCGGAATTTATCGAGCAATGGCGCACCGACGGCTACAGCGATGAGCTGATACATTTCGCCTACGAAAAAACCATCGAGCAGATAAACAAGCTCAGCTTTGATTATATAAATAAGATACTCATTTCATGGCGTGACAGCGGATTTACCACAGTGCAGAACGTCCGTGACGCCGAAAGCGACTACAAAAAGCGCAAAAATACAGCGTCCCCAAAGGCTGGGACTGATCCCGATATCGAAAAATACAAGGTACTTATAAATAAATTCTAAGGAGCGTAAAAATGGACAGCGAGATCTTCGACAAGGCTCAGGCTATTATGACCAACCGCCGTATGCGTGCCATAAGCGAGAACGAACAGCGCATACGTGAGATAAACATGAAGCTCCCCCAGATAAAGGAGATAAACGACGTTCTCTACAACACGGGCAAGGAGCTTATAAAGATAATTTCCTCAAAAAATGACAGCAATGTGCAGCAGAAGATCGAGCAGCTCAGAAGATACAACGAGGGCGCACAGGCTATGTCACGGAAAATACTGGCTGAAAACGGCTATCCCGAGGACTATCTTGACATCCACTATACCTGTCCCCTTTGCTCTGACACAGGCT
The DNA here is from genome assembly GCA_017479805.1 of Ruminococcus sp. Classification (GTDB taxonomy): domain Bacteria; phylum Bacillota; class Clostridia; order Oscillospirales; family Ruminococcaceae; genus Ruminococcus. The sequence continues at coordinate 804 of JAFVBU010000067.1, read as the reverse complement.
ACAACGGCTCACGCTTCTGCTCCTGCTTCAACAAGCTCTGCGGAAAGCTCTCCGCCGACGAGCTGAATAAAAGCGCACACTTGAAGCTGTCCAGCTTCGACACGTTCAGCCTTATCTATTATAAGGGCGACGACTATTACACCATGAAGAAGATACTGGAATTCACCCACCAGTACGCTATGACGTTCACTCCCACATCCAGCAGCCTGCTGATGTTCGGCAGAACAGGTCTGGGCAAGACACACCTTTCCCTTGCCATTGCCAATGCAGTCCTCGAAAAAGGCTACAGCGTCATATACGATTCAGTCATAAATATCCTCAGAAATATCGAGCGTGAGCATTTTAGCCGTGAGCATAGCTCCGAAATGATAGACCTGATAATGGACGCCGACCTGCTCATTCTCGACGACCTCGGCACTGAGTACGAAACGCAGTTCTACAATGCTACTATCTATAATATCGTCAATACCAGACTGAACAGCAGTAAACCCACTATTATTAGCACAAACCTCGACTTCGCAGGCATAAAAGCCAAATACGGCGAACGTGTGGTCTCACGAATAGTAGCCGCCTATACCTGCCTCGAATTCCACGGCGACGACGTAAGACTCCAAATAGCCCGAAATAAGAATTCATCCTCTGCGGTACAATAACTGTTGTAACAGTATTTCACGGTAAGGGGAACTTTTATCGGGGGAAACCTTTCTGAGGAAAGGTTCCGCTAACAGCGGCGACGACCCTCTGTCCTGCGGACATCTCCCTACACTGTAGGGAGTCACCCCCGAACCCCCTTCCAAAGACTTT
>JAFVBU010000066.1 GCA_017479805.1 Ruminococcus sp. | reverse complement strand
TGAAGTTTCTTGCTTGTCCTGACAGCGAAATACTGCGTCAGAAAGTCTTGAAATGCGACAGCATTCCTGCGCCTTTCCTCCTTGTCTTTCGCTGCCAGCCCTACGCAATAATTCTTCAAGAGTTAATTGGTGGAGCAATAAAATAAAAAGACGCTTTTATAATTTTATCAGGAGGTAACTATGAAAACTATCGCTGAGCTTTTAACTGCTTCTGCCGAAAATTGGCACGACAAAGACTACATCACCCACAACGGTAACACCCACACTTTTTCTCAGTTTTACGACGATGTCCGCAGTACCGCACGTTACCTCAGCGGAAGATTCGGCAAAAACTGTGTCTGCGCCGTTTATGCGGAAAATTCCTATGAATGGCTGGTGGTGTACGTGGCGCTCATCGCCTACAGCGGTGTTTGTATGCCCATCGACAAGGAGTGGACTGAGCACGATCTTGGCAACACTATCGCCGCAATTAAGCCTAATGCGGTGATATACTCCGATTCTACGCAGGAAAAGGCACGGCTTGCACTGGACGGAGCTTCCGACGTTGCAGGTGTGCATATCAATGACATTCTTTCTGAGGCTGAAAGCTATGCAGATACCGAAATATCGCCGATAACTGACCTTGAAAAGACGGTCATGCTTATTTTTACCTCGGGAACTACCTCCGCACCGAAGGTCATTCCGCTGACACAGAAAAATATGCTTGCCAACGGCGAAACACTCCTCCGCCGCACTCCGATGGACAACTCCGACCTGACCTGCATTTTTCTGCCGCTAAACCACGTTTACACCTGCATTTCCAATTTCCTCTACACCCTGATATCGGGACTGCGGATATACATTTGTGCCGATATCAAGCGGTATACCGAGGATATCCTCCGCATGAGACCTGAAATTATCTGCACCGTGCCGCTTCTGCTGAACAAGTGGTACGAAAATATGAACGATACGCTTCTGGACTGCCTGCGGAATATGAAGTACATCTACTGCTCCGCAAGCGCTCTTGATCCCGAAATAAAGCGGTATTTCCGTGAAAACGGCGTTCCGCTCATTGAATCCTACGGAGCATCCGAGACCTCGGGAGCGGTCAGCCTTGACCTTGTGGGGGAGACTGATCTGAACTGCTGCGGAACTGTTTTCGAGAACCTTGATGTGGTCATTGACAGTCCCGACAGTGACGGCTTCGGGGAAATTCTTGTCAGGGGCGACAGTATCACTCACGGCTATCTCGGCTGTGACTGCAACTCCCGATATTTCGACGCAAATGGCTGCTATCACACAGGTGATATCGGACGGCTCGGCGACGGCAGAAAGCTCTATTTCAAGGGCAGGATAAGACGGCTTCTGGACACCTCCAGCGGCAAGAATATCTATGCCGATGAGCTGGAAAAGATGATCGCAGACTTGGGAGTCTGCTCAAAGGTTCGTGTGTCGCTGGAGAATAAAATGATAACAGCTAAAATTTACACAGAGCTGACAAAAGCCGAAGTTTCGGCAGTTATTGACGAAATGAACAGCCGCCTGCCGAAGTATAAGCGGATACAGGATATCTGCATTTGCAGGGACGAAATGGGGATGAGGATAAAATGAGGTACACTGCACGGACTTTTTCAACGCACAACAAAAAAGCGCTGAAGCAGTTTTTAGAGCTTCCGAAAATGCTGTACACTCAGACTGAGCTTATGCAGAACGAGAAAACGGAGACTGAGCTTATCATGGGCAGACACGTGCTGAGCCGCTATTTTTCGGTGTTTCCCGTTATTGCCCTTGACAGCGGCGGAAAGGTCTCCGCTCGGTGCATGGTCACTGTTTACCCCAACAGCGACTGCGCTTATTTCGGCTTTTTTGAGAGCATAAACAGCCCTGCCGCCGCTTATGCAGTTATCGGCATGGCGGAGCGTATTGCCCGAAAATTCGGGAAAAGCTCTCTCGTCGGACCCGTTGACTGCTCATTCTGGCTGGGCTACAGGTTGAAAACCGACAATTTCGGCTGTCCCTACACGGGCGAGCCGTACAATATGCCGTACTATGAAGAATTGCTGAAAAAATGCGGATTTACCGAGGATAAGCATTACATCTCCAACTGTTACGGGAAGTGCCCCGAAAGCTACAGCAATGCAAAATATGAGGCTCGGCTGAGGGAGTTCATCGAAAACGGCTACGTTATCACAAGTCCCGACAAGACCAATATCGACCGTGTGATGGGGGAGATATATCGGCTTATCAGCGAGCTTTACAGCGATTTTCCCGTTTACAGCCGCATTACCGAAAGGGAGTTCAGGCAAATCTATGAGCCGCTGAAAAGGGCGGCTGACTACAGCATGGTGAAGATGGCTTACTTCGAGGGCGAGCCTGTGGGATTTTTCGTTTCCGTGCCCGATTACGGCAACGCTTCTGCTGGGGGAATGACTGTTGGAAAGCTGTTGAAGCTGATACGCACGAAAAAGCGTCCCTGTCGGTACATCATGCTCTACATGGGCGCATCCCCGAAGCACCGTGGGCTGGGGAAAGCCCTTGCCGAGGATATCAGGGAAACTCTTGCGGAAAACGGCGCTTATTCCGTCGGCGCTCTCATAATGGAGGGAAAGGTCACAGGCGACTATTTCAGCGAGCTGGTGGAGGGGATTAATAATTATATCCTGCTTCGTAAGCCTGTGTAAACCTCGTTTTTCCCTGCTTACCTGCCACTGAATCTGCTCTCCGTGTTCTGATGATTTAAAGACTTGAAATTTGACCTGATATATGATATAATTTAACCATTATATATATACTCGGCACTACAGCAAAATATCCATAAATGCTTGTATAAATTCCAAATAACTGCGTCAAACTTTTTCACCATACGAAAGTATGCTTTCAAAAGTTTTCCTTGTTCTTTGAAATTTCTACGGCGCATTTCCTGTATATTTTGCTGTAGCGCCGAGTATA
>JAFVBU010000065.1 GCA_017479805.1 Ruminococcus sp. | reverse complement strand
TGATTGAGCCGCTGTTGAATTTTGCTGAAAGGCTGCCATCCCTGCAAAGGAATCTACATCCGTTCCTGTCACACACTGCCGCTCCTCTGCCGTTGTAAAGTCTGATCTCAGAAGCTTCGGATACTGCTTTTTCTGCTTTCATAAGAGGAACTCTTATATCCTCGGTCATATAGCTGCAAATAGTCATAATGCTTGTACATTTCATGCCCTGTTCACCTCCTATGTTCAATTCTATTCACAGGCTATCCGCTTTATGACAAAAAAAGGACGCCGAAGCGTCCATAAAAAAACAGCACACCGAAGTGTGCTGTAATTTTTTGAATTATTCCTTTACACCACCAAGTGCAACACCGGCGATGATGAATCTTGAAAGTGCAATGTAGATAATAACGATAGGAAGAATTGAAAGTGCAATTGCAAGATAGATAGCACCGTAATCGATGAACTTATCAGAAGCCTGAATAGCAGAGATCATCATAGGAAGTGTCTTCTGTCCAAAATTAGAGCTGATAAGGATCATGTTAGGTGTATAGAAGTTGTTCCAGCTTGCGATGAAAGCAAAGATTGCCTGTACAGCGATAGCCGGCTTCATCATTGGGATTGCAATTGAGATGAATGTTCTGAACTCTGAGCATCCGTCGATACGTGCAGCTTCAACGATATCCAGTGGGAATGAGGACTTCATGTAAGAACGCATGAAGTAAACAACTGCTGGAGCAGCAACTGCTGGGATGATAAGAGGCCAGTAGGTATCTGTCAGGTGCAGCTTCAGCATGAATGCTACGAAACCGGCGGAAGTAACCTGCATAGGAACCATCATTACGAGCAGGATAACTGTGTAAGATATTTCCTTGAGCTTGAAGTCATAAACGTGGATTCCGTATGCTGTCATAGCTGAGAAGAATACAGTCAGACAGGTTGAAATTGCTGTGATAAGAAGGCTGTTCTTGTAACCGATCAGTACGTTGAATACTGTCTTATAGTTATTGTCCTTGAACAGTGTCTGGATATTCTTACCGAGGTTCGTACCCGGCAGGAATGAGATGCTGTTTGCGATCTCATGGGTATTTCTTGTTGCGTTGATAACAAGGATATAAATTGGGAGCAGACAGATAATTGTCAGGATGATGAACCATACAGTCAGAATGATAGACTTGGTTCTCAGCTTCGCAGTATAATTATCCTTTGGTTCTCCATATGTCTGTTTCATCTTACTCATATTGAAAAACCTCCAATCTGCTTAGCCTGAGCCTTGTTGAGCTTAGCCTGCTTCTTTCTCTGCTTCTTCTTAGCGATCTCATCCTTGTCTCTTGTGAGGTAGAATGCGATACAGCCGAGAATAAGAGTGATGAAGAACAGAATAACAGAAGCTGCACCTGCGTATCCCATCTTAGGATCGACCTGATCGTGGAAATATTCGTAGATGTAAACTGCAACTGTCTTGAGGTTATCACTGACCTTATTCGGGTCTTTATGATAAAGATAAGGAATATCGAACATCTGGAGACCGCCGATCATAGATGTTACAAGAGTGTAAGCAAGAATCGGGCTGAGAAGCGGAAGTGTGATCTTCCAGAATGTCTGCATACCTGTAGCACCGTCGATGCTTGCAGCCTCGAACAGTGATGGGTTGATACCCTGAATACCTGACATGAGCATGATCATGGTATTACCGAACCACATCCATGTCTGAATAAACATAACAACGCCACGGGACTGCCACATACCCGTGATAAACTTAACAGTGTCATACTTTTCCGAAGCAGCATCCTGTGATACGATACCCATCTTGTTAAGGATGAGGTTCAGAGCACCGGGACCGTTTTCAGCTTCACCACAAAGCTGAAGGAAAAGAACGGCTACAGATGCAGCAGTGATGATGTTCGGGAGGTACATAACTATCTTGAAGAAGCCCTTTGCCGGGATCTTGGTGTTTGATTCGGTGAACCATACAGCAAGAGAAAGCGAAAGAATGAGCTGTGGGATAAAGTTACCTACCCAAAGAATGACAGTATTTCTGAATGACATGAAAAAGCTTTTGCTAACGTTTTTGGCAGTACGGTTTCCGATAGCAAAAAGAATAGTCTTATAGTTGTCAAGACCAATGAAATGAGCATCCTTATTATCCTGGAAAGAAAGGATAAAGGTATTTATCAGTGGCCATAACTGGAAAAAGAAATAAACAAGAAAGAACGGCAGAATGAAAATATAGCCATATTTAGCATAGCTGATAGATTTAATTCGCCTCTGTGCAGCTGATGCCATACACACACCCTCCAAATGGTAAAATTGATATATATGCGCCTACGGAATACATAGTATTCCGTAGGCTGCAATCTTAAAATTTTAGCGTAATTTCAGGAATTATTCATCCCAGTCGAGTGATGTGATGTCCTCAGATACAAGATCCTTGAAGTCTTCAACAGTATCTTCCCAAGACTTGCCGCCATCGAGGTAAGACTCCTTAACAGCGTTGATGAAGTCTGTCTTAACTGTTGCGTCGTACTCTGTGATGAGTCCGCCGAAGTCGATGCTCTTAGCGTTCTCAGCGAGAGCAGCGTAGAAGTTCTGACCGCCCATGTTATCTGTGATAACCTTGTTGAATACTGTGTCAGAAGAAATGAGGTCGTCCATAACCTTGCTGTTGTTTACATACTCAGGCTTAGATGTTGCGTATGCAGCCATCTGTGCCTCGTCTGATGTAGCAGAGATGATGAAGTCACGAGCCTCTTCACCGTTGTCAGTAGCAGGATTAACAACGATCCATGTACCGCCCCAGTAGAATGGCTGAGGACCCTCACAAACAGCCCAGTTGCCGTATGTAGCGCCGCCTTCGCCGCCTGCAGCATCGAGAGCGAATCCGCCGAAGCCCCAAGTTGATACGAAGTAACCCATGCAAGTATCGTTTGTACCAGCTGCTGTCCACTCATCTGACCACTGGCTGTTCTTTGTGATACCGCCGCAATCCCAGAGTTCCTTAGCTGTGTTAGCGAAGTCCTCACAGAAGTCATCGATCTGGAGCTTGTTGTCAACTACCCAAGGAGTTGTACGTCCGCAAGCGTAAGCCTGCCACATACCGCCGAGAGTATCAGCAAGAGCAGTCTTGCCGCCTGATGCCTCAGCAACTTCCTTAGCAGCAGCAACGAACTTATCCCAGTCATCGATCTTATCCTGCATTGCATCAGGATCCTCTACACCGAGGTACTCCTTAGCGAGGTCAGATCTGTAGTAGAATCCGCCTGCAGCAGCCTGCCATGAAACGCCCTTACGAACGCCGTTTGAATCCTTACCGATCTCATCTGTGTAAGAATAGATGTTAGCGAAATCGCTGTTGCCAAGGCCGAGCTTGTCGAGTGCCAGAGTCTTAGTATCATCGTTGATGTACTTGAGAGCCCAGTCAGCTTCGCAGAAGTAAACATCGAGGTCGTCGCCGCTCTTGAAGAGGTTGTCGTACTTCTCAGATGCATCGCCGCCGCCTACACCGAAGTTGATGAAGTAGATGCTTGAATCAGCAGAGTTGTCAGCTACAGCCTCAGCGTCAAGACCCTTCCACTGAGCGATGAGGTAAGGAACGTCGTCTGCGTTCCAAGCAGCAACTGTGAATGTATCTCCGCCTGTGCCTACAGAAGCGTCGAGCTCACCTGTGCTTTCAGCCTCAGAAGACTCCTCGTCAGAAGACTCTTCCTCAGAAGACTCTTCCTCTGAAGACTCTTCCTCTGAAGACTCAGCCTCTGAAGAAGACTCAGCAGCAGATGAAGATGAAGAAGATGATGACTCTGTGTCACCACAGCTTGCGAATGCAGTAGCTGCCATAGCGAGAGTAGCTACTAATGCTAAAGTTCTCTTAAGTGTGTTCATTAGATTTTTCCTCCTTAAATATGTATATCGTTACCTTTCCGGTAAGATATTCGTGAATAATAAATGGTGTGCACGGCTCACTTCGGGGGCTGTTCAGCCCGTGTGAATGTCCTCACCCGCGGCTTAAACATCACCCTTCGTTCACCGTTTTCGGCTGCTATTTGGCGCAGCCTATGTTTGAGACATAAAGTCCGTTTGTTCATTACAAAGACATTCCCCGCATTACGGATTACCCAAATATGAAGCCTTGGTTCCGCACTACGGCGGCATACAGGTGCGAATGTGTTCCGCAGAAGTATGTCATTGCTTTCGCACTTTCCCTCAGCAGTCAAACCCGTGCATGATTCATCGGCTGTCATGCCAAGTACGGCATAGGCATCCGCCCCTTCACACTACAATGTTTCGGATTGCTTTTGTACTACAAATATAGCGTATTTTTTCACTAAAGTCAACAATTTGAATCGATTAGTAATCTTCTTTGTGAGTTATAACATATTTCCGCAGAGATTTCTGTACACTTTGCTGACTTTTAGTTACAAATCGGTTAAGAGCATATGTAACATTTATTCTTAGAATAGGATGTGAAACTTTTATTGCAAATGCCGACTGTCACAAATCGGAATGGTTGATCGGCTCAAAAATATGTCAAATCGTATAATACTTTCAGAGTATAACGTTCAGTAATGCGTTCGCAGGAACGTTTTTACTGTTCTACAGACATTTGTGCATAATAGCTAAGAACAGCCGTTGCATCCCTGCCGTCAACTGTACCGTCCTCGTTGAAGTCGCTGAACTCCAGCCCATCCTCGTCGATAACGCCATCCTGCCCTGCGGAAAGCCTTGCGTAGTGGGTCAGTATCAGCGTTGCGTCAACTGCATCGACAATGCCGTTCATATTAGCGTCGCCCAGCTCACATTCAGGCAATTTGTCCTTTTCCAGCACCAAAGGCGGTGTGTAGAAGGCGTTTGCACTCTCCTTCACACGGATCGTCAGCTTTTCCCATCCAGAAATATAAAATTGATTGCAATCTTTATCAGTGCTGAAAAAATCTCCATTGGAAGGAGTATCACCGAAAGCAAATTCGATCATATCCCATGTATAGCCTGCATCCTCTGGAAGAATTAACCGCCCGCTCCTGACATTGCACTTGATCTTCGTCAGGTCGATCCTTATGGGTACATCCACATATACCTCCGCTCCCCCGTCCATAACTTTCAGCTTCTCGCCTGCATAATCAGAAACAGACGAGCCTGTTATGAGCCGTGTGCCGTCGGGTGCGTAGACCTCATAGCTGCCGTTTATTTTGATAGTCTCGTCATTCAAGTTGAACGTTACGTAATCCTTTATAACATCCACCGTAAGTGTATGGGGAAGCGCATTTTCTTTCGTAAGCTCAAATGTGAACGAGTTCGTTCCCTGTGTCAGAGCGTACTGAGGTGTGACCTTGTAATTTTCCAGTATTTCGCCGTTTTGTTCAATACGGCAGTCGGATACAGGGAAAAATCTTATCTTGTCCGCAGTGGAGGATACAACGATAGTCCACCTATCAGGTGAGGTCTTTTCCGCATATTTCAGTACAGGCGAATAAAACGCAGGGCTTGTGTCGTAGCCCAGGTCAAAAAGCTCGGCTTTAGCCGGATAATAATCACGTGAAGCCAAAGCTCCCGTGGTATCATTTAACGCACGAATAGGTGTTTCCTTGTCGATGGTGATAGGCTCTGTATATGTATACACCTCACCGTTATCGACAATATAGCTCAGCTTATCGCCGTTGCTCACGCTTATCTCAACAGCTTCATTCATCGGAACAGCTCCCGAAATATGTGAAAAATGAGGCGCTCCCACCTCGGAGCTGAACGCTTTAAGGCTGATATTTCCCATAATTATGCCAATATCGCTCTTTGCAAAAAGGTTGGTGTAATATTCCGTCTGAACGGCAGCAGTCTGCAATTCCTCGACGTCCTCTTCCTCAAGACCGTCGTAGAGCTGATCGATAAAGGCTTCAAGCAGAAGCGCCTTGTCTTCGTCGGTGTACTTGTATCCGCCTTCATCCGAGGAACGCCAGTCCACGCCGTCGGCGCTGAAAAAGCTCTCGTTGCTTCCGGTGTACACCATTATCTGATCGTATGTGGTGTAGCTTCCGATGCTGGTGACCTCGCCCGAATCCTTGTCCTCCGCAATGAGAATGGTCTCCAGCGGCACAACATAGGGCGATGCAGAGCTGCTTATCTTCACCACGACCGAGAATCTTTCATTGGCATCCATAATAACAGGCTCGTCCAGATCAATGGTAAAATAGCCCGTCAGGTCGAAATGACCGCTTTTTACAGCTGCGGCTGTGCCCGATGTGGGGTCTGCCTCGTCGGTCACATTCTTATATATTGTGACCTCATAGTCTGTGTCAGGGTTCATTATATATGTTGACACTGCTTCAAGCTGATGAGGATATTCATAGGTAAAAACATTTGCCATATAGGACGGTGTACCGTTGACAAGTCCCTCGTCACCATCAGCCGCCGAAAGAGTCTGCACGGGAACAAAGCTGTCGTGCTGGAAATTGATGGTATGCTCATCCTTGTCGTTCAGGTCGTATGTGGTGAACTCCCCTGCCGACTTGTCATAGTAGGAGATCCATATATACCCGTCGCTGCCGTGATCCGAGCCCCAGCTGTTCTTGACCAGCCATGCGCCGTTGCCCTCGGGCTTGACCTTGAAGTTCGAGGCAGGGAAATTATCGTCCCAGCCTGCGATAACTACGGCATGATTGGCAAATCTCTGCTTCTTGTTACAGTTGGTGCAGGAATATACCGAGCTGTAGTATTTCTGCTTGTCCGAGCAGTAGGTCATATCCACGGCATTCCCCTCATAGACCAGCTGTTTTACTATGGAATTTATCTGTTCAAAATTCTCCCTGTCGCTGTCATAGTCCAGCATTACGGAGTTTTCCAGATGGAATACGCCCGTATTCTTAAGCCATGCATCTTCCACAAGAGGACGCAGGCTTTTCATATCCCCGTACGGCATGACGCTCTCAAACTCGGGACCTATCCACTGCGACCAGAGGTTCACCACCGTTCGGGAATTTCCGCCGTGGCTGAGGATATCGATAGTTCCGCTTTCGGGAAACTCCATCTGGTCATAGCCGCTGTAGGAATAAATGGCGGTGTGCATTTCCGAAAGGTCGATATCGGGATGAGAGCTGAGCAGGTTAGTCTCCGCCGCCGCCGCTGAGGAATGTGCCCAGCAGGTGCCGTATTCAAGCTGATTCTTCACCGAGGTCATTTTTCCCTGATCTCGCAGGTCAAACTTTGACGGAAGCTCATTGGACGCCCCCGGATCAATGCTTGTCTCCACAGGGGAATAATGCGCCATAGGCAAAATAACATCGTCAGTTCCGCCGACGGCTCTTTTTAGGTCGGGGATCGAAAGTGATGCCTTTGAGTAATTGGGACTTGTGCCACGTTCCTGCGGAAACACGGAACTGCCAATATCGGGCGAAACAGCCGCCCGTGCCGACAGAGGTGCACAAAGCTGCAAAAACAGAAGCGCCGCCGCACCTTTCAATTTTATGCTCATCGTATCCCTCCTGCGTGATACTATATCTATGATTATAGCATAAAGCGTGGGAAATGTAAAGAGTGATTTTTAGTGTATCAGTATGTTGACGCTAATCAATAAATGCTTGACAACAATAGTAAAAAACATTATAATATTAAGGAAGAACTGAACAGACAAGTGTGTCCGTTCAGTGATTCCTCAGCATAACGAAAAACGGAGGGTTCTTTATGGATACGAGCAAAGTAACAGCGATCGTTCTGGCTGTTCTTGTGGCAGCACTGGTCATCATCGCAGGCAAGTCATGTACGGATGATATCTCAAGCTCCAATCAGAAAGCACACCGCAGTACGAAAAGCCAGATAAGCACGGTGGCTACAGAACAGTATATCCCGCCAATGCCTACAGCCGCACCGACCGAAGCAGCTACAGATGCTCCGACTGTGCCTTATGAAGTGGTCACAAATATGATCGGTGAGGTCATCGAAACTATCCCGATACAGACCACGATGGAGGGTATCGAAACGCTCAGCACCGAGACTACGGGCACAAAATCCATACTCGAACAGTATGACGAGGCTCATCAGACAACTATAGCTGATAATAACGGTCAGCCCGAAGCCCCAACCAAATATATCGAGCCTGCTCGGGATATCGTTATTGAAATAGGGTAATATTATTATTTACGGAGGAAAAAATTATGGTAGTAATCGAAATGGAAAACGGAAAGAAGATCAAGATAGAGCTTTACCCCGATATCGCTCCTATCTCATGTGAAAACTTTGAAAAGCTCGTAAAACAGGGCTTCTATGACGGTCTCATTTTCCACAGGGTTATCTCAGGATTTATGATACAGGGCGGCTGTCCCGACGGCACAGGCATGGGCGGTCCCGGCTGGCACATCAAGGGCGAATTTGCTTCAAACGGCGTAAAGAACGACTTAAAGCACACAAGAGGTGTTCTTTCTATGGCTCGTTCAATGATGCCCGACTCAGCAGGTTCACAGTTCTTCATCATGCATGAGGACGCTCCGCACCTCGACGGCAACTACGCTGCTTTCGGCAAGGTAGTTGAGGGCATGGACGTAGTTGACGAGATCGCAGCAAGCGAGACCGATTACAACGACAAGCCTTTACAGCCCCAGAGAATGAAGAAAGTTACTATAGAATAAGTGCAGAAAATGGATATGGAATACAGGAATGACCCTTTGGTGACCGGCGTCATGAGCCGTATGTGCTGTACGAATAATCCTGTTCTTGTGCCTGTTATGCTTCTTGACCACCTTAAATATGTCAGCGAGGGCATAGGCATGGTGTTCGAGGCGGAAAGTATAAATTTCCCCGAGAGCATCGACGAGGAGGACGACGAATGGCTGAAAGGCAAACGTTTTGACGGTGTTTGCTTTTATTGTCAATATTACGGCGACCCGATATTTATGTCCAATCAGGACTTTTACGGGCTTTTGTGCGAGTACACCGAAAAGGCAGTCAGTGACATGGATGACGGCTTCAAGAAAGCCGCAGGAGAGCTTCTGGAGAAGTTCAGAGACAAGCATAAGCTGAAATAATGATAGCCGCAGCATTACGTGCTGCGGCTTTTTCTGTTCTGAAATCTGTATAGTCCAAGAATTTGCGGGCGGCGGAACACCGCCCCTACAGAAGATATTACTACAATTGTAGGGGCTGATGCCCACATCAGCCCGTGTTTTTTTGTGAAACAGACTGAATTCACATCTCACAAAAATGCACCAGCATATTCCATGTTTTGCAGTCCACACAGCCGCTTTCGGGGAGTCCCATTTTCTTCTGGAATTTCCTCACTGCGTCCGCTGTTTCCTCGTTGAACTCTCCGCACACCGCCGCCGCAGGCATATTGTCATAGGCTTTCCCGATACCGTTCAGCATTGCTTGTATGATGTACACTATCTGTCCGCTGTCACCGATATGGACTACAAATGTCCGTGACGGGAATACATGGTAGGCGGCCGGGGCTGAGTCGAGATAATCAAGGTAGACCTTGACTATCATATCCCATGTTGCGGAATCCACCTCGCCTGTCTCGGGAAGCCCGAACTCCCTCTGGAACGCTTTTACCGCCTCTGCTGTCTCCCTGTCGTAGACACCGCTGGGAAGTATCTGAGGGATATTGTCCCTGAACATGGAGATGGCGTAAAGATACTGCTGTAATTCAAGGATATGGGCTTTTTTCTGTTCATCTGTGTATGGCATAAAAACCTCCTATTTAATAGTATATCCCGGGTTCTGGTAGGGGCGCTTGTCGAAGCCGAATCTGAGGTCGGAGTATACCCCTGCTATCCTGTCCCATGTGACCGCTCCCACAATGCCTGTGGGGTCAATGCCGAACTGACGCTGAAATGCGGTGACGGACTGCTTTGTCAGCGGTCCGAAATAGCCCGTGTTGCTGACCGCAGGAATGTTCGGGTAGGAGCGGTTTATGTAGGTTAGATACTCTTGTATTATCCTCACGCTGTCCCCCGAAACTCCCTCACGCAGAACAGTCCCCGGGTAAAGGGCGACGGCGGTATATTGGGGCTTAACGGCATCGGCAATACCCTGATAGGCACGATAAAGGTCGTTTCGTGTGGCTTTGTCGGCTTCGCCTGTCTGGGGCAGTCCGAATACCCTCTGGAATGATTTAAGCGACTGCTCGGTCTTTTCCCCGAAATAGCCCGTTATCTCCACAGGCATGACAGCTTCGTAATAAGCCCCGATGACCGCAAGGTAATATTGTAAAACGCTGACCTCTATGCTCTGCATACCTATCCTCAGATCCTCGGTGAAAACAGGGGCTATCTCGTCAAGGCGCACTCCCTCGGAGTCAAGCTCGGCGATATGCTTGACACTGGTATAAATATAGGTCATTCTGTACCACGTTGAAGCGTCAACTATCCCTGTTGGTTCAAGTCCGAACACCTGCTGGAATTTCCGCACCGCCGCCGCTGTAGCCTCATCGAAAATGCCGTCTGCACGGGGAATTTTCGGTATTGCAGGGTAATTTCCCGAAATGCGGTTGAGGTAGACCTGCACTGTCTTTACATCGTTGCCTGCCGAGCCGACCGTAAGGTCAAGTCCGCCGAATGACGGCATATTGGTCTTTACGGGAGCATTTTTCACTATGTCGATATTGTCGCCGTAGTAGTATTGCAGTATCTCATAGGGCGTGTAGCCACGGTTTGCAAGAGTGACCGTCCCCCACTGGGAAAGCCCCTGACAGGTGGAGGTAGTACCGTTGCAAAAGGCTGTGAACAGCGGTTCTATGCTTCCCTGTCGGCGCACATAGTCGTTGAAAAGCTCATCCACAAGGTAGCTGATATTCTCGAAATACTCCCTGCCGTTAATGAACATCTGGTCAAACTGCGTGGTCGCCGTGATATCGAAATCGTAGCCCCTTGCTCTGTACCATTCGGTGTAAATGCGGTTCAGAGCAAAGGAAGTTATGGCGTAGATATTGGCACGGAGCGCACTTTCAGGCCACGTGGGGAATATCTCGCTGGACGCTACATTCTTGATGTATGCAGGGAAGTCAACTGTCACATTCGGCGCAGGAACGTCGGGATAGCCCAAGTGCACCGTTATTGTCTCGGGGATAAAGGGTGTTCCTGTCAGCATTTCATTCGCTCCCCTCTGTATAATTCGGCTCACGGTTGTAGTAGGTGAGGGTTTCGGAATCGCCGTTCATCATGTAGGGAACGGGTATCATGTTGAAGTTCTGCACCGACGTAATACCGCTGAAAACGGGCACATCCACGCTCCTTGCCGTAAAAAAGCCCTCTGCGCTGACTGCAACGTCATACAAACTATAGGGGCGTATATGTGAATCGGGAGACTGGGAATGCTCGATATCAGGCACAGGAACGGCAAATTTCGGGGTAGTGCCGTTCATGTCTGTAAGCCCCGAGGCAATTATCAGCCGCTGACCGTCCACAACTGCCGTCACCGAAACAGTCGCCCCCTCAACAGGCGAGGACTCATCGCCTGTGCGGACGTTTGCCTGTATGTAGCCGATAGAATCCCCAAGCTCCGCTTCATTGTCATATTCGGGAGCGGTCTCATTCTCCGACGGGTCAAGAGTTCCCGAATC
>JAFVBU010000064.1 GCA_017479805.1 Ruminococcus sp. | reverse complement strand
TCTTGACCTCGCCCATAAAAAGGACTATACATCAAGGCTGAACGAGCTTCTCAGTTCACATCCGTGGAATTGGGGAGAGATATATACTGTCCTCGAACGAACTACAGCCGATGAGAATTATTACACAGTTCCCACCGAAAGAGCACCTCAGCAGTTCGGCTTGAACATCGTTCCACTGAGCCCAAATGACGGCAGATTCTCCGTGTCACTGGAAAGCCTTACCAACGTGGCAGGGGCTGACTGGAGAGCTTGTATCGCCGTAGAATCGGTAAACGGAACTACTCGCTACTCTCCGCTTTTCAAGGCAGGAGAAAGCGCTGAGATGGAGTTCAGTGCAAGCTCTGACAATGCGGCATATCTGGTGGTAACTGCCACTCCCGATACCGATACATGGCAGAAAATAGGCGTTCCGTGGGCATACGGCGAGGGCGAGTTCGACGAGAACAATTACCCTCATCTCAGCAAGACACGCTACCCCTATGCCATCAGGACTGAGAATGTGAAGCCTGCCGAACAGCCTGATATTACGGCATTTGCAAAGGGTCACGCTCATTCCAACGGCGGCGGCTTCGTAGCGGATACGGCTAAGGTGGACAGCACGGTCTATGTGGGCAAAAATGCCGCTGTTCTGGGATATGCCACTGTCAAGGACAACGCAGTTATCGACGGTCACGCAATAGTCACCGACAGCGCTAAGGTCTCGGGAAATGCCGTGATAAACGGTCACGCTGTGGTTGCGGAAAGCGCCGTGGTCAAGGATGATGCGATTATTTCCGACTTTGCGGGAGTTATGGGGAATGCCGTAATTTCAAACAATGCGAGAGTTCTCGAAAGCGGACTTGTGTTCAACGATTACAAGGTCAGCGAAGGTGCGACGGTCAAGGGCGTGGCTTACTGCCTTGCAAAAGGCTCTGCATCGGGACAGGCAATGCCCGACGGCGATTACTACGACGACAGCAGCCGTGCAATAAAGGGCGGTTCTGTCTACGGCTGGGCAAGTCCCGACAAGTACGTGAACAGCCGCAAATACAATGACGGACAGTGTGCGGCACTTGAATTTTCAGCGGACAGCTCGGCGATTGCGGCTGACCAGTACACCACCACATACGGAGCAGTTCTCGGTGCGCCTACATGGAACGAGAAAAAGACAAGCGCCAACGGAGTGCTGACTTTCGGCGGCGAGGGACAGTACATCATTGCCGACAGCTCCTATGCCGCTCTGCATGAGGCGGAATACCAGACCGCTGTGCTTCTCCGTGACAATAAGAAGTCGGAGATATTCAGCTTCGGCGGCGGAAAAAATATCAGTCTTATCGCAGAAAACGACGATATATCTTTCATTGCCGATACTCAGAAGATCACCGTAAAGGATGCGTACAGAATAGGCGAGTGGGTGACTGCAAGCGTTCTCATAAGCGGCGGAAAAGCGGTGCTGACCGTGAACAACGGCAGAGAGACCAAGACTGCCGAGGGAGATATCAGTATAACTCCCGTGCAGACCATGACCGAGGATGCGCTGTATCATATGGGCGGATTCAACGGTTCTATGGACTATTTCCGTGTCTACAGCAAGGATGTTCCCGAGGCTGACTACTACTATACCGAGACTGAGGACGTGGAGTTTATTCCCGATGATACAAAGGATATTTTATGGGGCGACTCCAACTGCGACGGTGATGTAAGCCTTGCGGATGCAGTTATCATAATGCAGTCCATCGCAAACCCCGACAAATACGGTGTGGATGGAAGCGATGAACAGCACATAACCGAGCAGGGACAAAAGAACGGCGATGTCAGTGAAAACGGAAACGGCGTAACCAACAGGGATGCGCTGTCGATACAGAGGTACTGCCTTAAACTCATTGATAAACTGCCTGAATAAATATTTGTAAAATTATCGTAGGCATTATATATTATGTATGGGCAACAGTGTTCGCCCGAGGTTTAAAGTCGTGTTTTGCGGGCGCACAATGTGCGCCCCTACACATTATTATATCTAAAATTATGTTTGCCTGCTTTTGATTGACGGAAACAACAAATGAACTCAGTTTGACAAATCCGTAACAATATGATACAATAAAAGAAAAAACAAAGGAAGATGTACTATGGATCACAAGAGACTTGAAAAAAATCTTTGCGATAATATACTCGAAGCGCAGATCAAGCTGGGCTACGACGGCAGACCCATGAGCCTGAACTATACCGCCGCATCGCTCCGCCATCTGACAGGTGCGGAGGATATCGAGACTGAGCTGAACGCCTTTGCGGACGAGGTGTCCGACAGGCTCGGCAGGCTGACCTTCCGCAGTATCAGGGACGGCTGCTGCATTACAGTACCGCCCGAGGGAACGGCATACGTCCACGAAAACTCCGACCCAAACGGCTTTTTAAGCAGGTTCATTGAGACTGTCCGCAGTCACACGACCGTCGAAAACGTTATCGGAGTGTTCAGGGAATTTTCCGACGAGGTCGAGGTCAGGGAGATGGACAACGAGGAGTTCCAATACCTTGTGTACTTCAAAAACGGTGTCCCCGACGATTACCGCTACTGCCTGACCGACGAGGAGGAAATAGACGGAAGCCACCACATCACCTATCACCGCTTCATTGCCGAGGACTACGAAGACCTCGGGTTTTGACCGTACAAATTCATAAAAAGGGAAAAAGCTGTATTCGATGAAAGAATACAGCTTTTCTGATTTGTCCCCTTACATTGGAATAAATTGGCGTACACGATCAGTTGTGCAGATAGACCGCTTAGCCGTCACGATCAATAAAACCCAATTATTTCTCGCAAGTATATTATATCATTTTTATTGAGAGTTGTCAATATTGCGGATGGTGATTTGTTAAATTTCACAGGTTTTTCACATATCTATTGTTACTATCGGCATATATATTTAAAAATTCAGACAGATGATTTTTGATATAACTACGAAAAATAGCCGAATTATTTGTACGTACTACTGCTCATCGGATTTATTGATGTTGTCTGCTCTTAAAAAGAGTATGTCGCCTATCTTCAGTTTGGTATTTTCATAAGCGATGATGGAAAGCTCCCCACGGATTATCATATATACACGTGTGCTCAGCTCCGATTCCACCTCGCTGACGGTCTTGCCGCAGAACACGCTTCCTCTCTCAACCAGCACCTCGCCGATCTTGGAAAGGTCTTTCAGCTTGATGTCGGAGTGCTGTTTTTTGGTGTACTGCTCCACGAAGCCCGCACTGATGATACCCGTCGGCACAGCCACCACTCCCACGCCGAGGAAAGCGATGCAAATAGCCATGAGCCTGCCGACCACGGTTATTGGGTAGATATCGCCGTAGCCCACGGTCAGCAGAGTTGAAACGCTCCACCAGATGCCCGAAAAAGCGTTCCTGAAAACCTCGGGCTGAGCCTCATGCTCCACATTGTAGATACCCAGCGACGAGGCGAGCATGAGCACGATAATGATGAAAACCGAGGAAAGTATCTGGTTTTTCTTCTCGATGAGAACGCTTGTGATGATGTGGAACGAGTCGTATCGGGCATTCACACGGAAAAGGTGGAATATCCTGACCACTCGGAGCATACGGAAAACAATGAAGCCGTCGAGGAAGAAAAAGGGGAGGATGGTCAGCAGGTCTACTACTCCGTCAAAGGAGCGCAAAAACCGCAGAACTGCCGATACTTTGCCTTTTTTCGGGTACAAAAACTCAGAGGTCCATATCCTGAGAACGTATTCGACGGCAAATATGAGGACGGTCACACCCTCGCAGACACGGAAGAAGCTGTGGTGGTCAGCCATTTCGTCAAATGAGTCAAGGAAAAGCGTAAGGATATTTACCATTATCGTAGCCACGATGAACATATCAAAGGCACGGCTGGGCACATCGTAGCGGTTTCCGATCTGTATAATATCGAAAATGCGCTTTTTTATCTTTCTGTATTTCGATTTTCTTTCGTCAGTCAATTCCATTCAGCTCCCGATACAGTTTTTTTGCATACCCGTCAGTCATGCCGCAGATAAAATCGGTGACCAGCAGAAGCCGCAGGTACAGCTTTTCTGCGTCATTGCAGGACTTCGAGCCTGTCCTGTAGGCACGGATATAGTTGTCGGAGACAAGCTCCATGATACGCATATCGATGGGGGAACGTGGCAGGTCGGTGTCATAAAGCACAGCGGCACGGGTCAGTCGGCTCAGGAGAAATTCGTATATCGCCTCTGCGGCAATTTCCAGTTTGTATATTTCCTGAGACTGGAAAACGAACCTGTCTGCCATATCGCTGAGGGCAAAAGCAATGGTGTTTCCCTCGGACACAGCGAGAAGCTCCTTTTTGAACGTGCCTGCCATTATTTCGCTGTAATTGGCGATAAACGCAGTTTCGGCGCAGTTGAGGAGAATGCCCTGAACGTAGATTATCCACCGCTGGACCGCATTCTGCTCGGGGGAGGAAATATTGTTTTCAACAGCCTGCGAGAAGTAAGTCTCCAGCTTTTCAACGGCTTTCGCAAGCGCCGCCCTTTCCTCGTCGGTTCGGCACATCGGCGCATAGTGGCTTTTCAGCTCATTCACAAGCAGGTTGTAGCTGATAAATCCCTTTTTTACGGCATCTTCGGTGTCGGCAGTCTTGTAGGCGATATCGTCGGCGGCTTCAAGGATGAACGCAAGAGGATGGCGGCGGTCACCTGTTCCCGTGCTTGCGGTTATATCCTCGAAAATCGCCTTATCCGCCTGATAATAGCCCATTTTCTTCTGCCTGATATCACCGCTTTCCCTGTCGATACCGAGGGATGGAACGGGGTACTTTATAATAGTATTCAGCAGGGGATAGGTCAGGTTCATGCCGTTCTCGTCCACCAGAAAATGCAGTTTTGTCAGCAGTCTCAGCGCCTGAGCGTTGCCCTCGAAATTGTAAAGGTCAGCCGCCATTTCCTCCGAAAGAATATTTGTGAGCTTTTCGCCGTTCAGCTCCATATGGGGCAGATTCTTCCTGAACCAGTCACGTATCAGGTCCTCGCCAAAATGCCCGAAAGGGGGATTGCCGATATCGTGGATAAGTCCCGAACATTCGAGGATACTGCAAATCTTCACTATCCTTTCGGGTGTGATATTGCTGTCCATATTTTTTTCGATGATACTGCGGAATATCATCTGTCCGAGGGACTTTGCAAACGAAGCCACTTCAAGGGAATGGGTGAGGCGGGTGCGGACGAAATCCCCTCTGTCAAGGGGGAAAACCTGTGTTTTATCCTGCAAGCGTCTGAAAGAGGCACTGCAAATAATGCGGTGGTAGTCACGCTGAAATTCGTTCCGTGTCTCCGAGGAAAGGGCGGTAGTCGATGAACTGCGCCGCCTTTTTTCGCATAAAAGATCGTTCCAATCCATATTCTTCACTCCGTAACAATTGGTATTTCCTTATCGATAAGGATGGAATCGGGGGTGACAATGCAGTCATAAGCAATGCACTTAACTCCCGAAGCAATGGCTTTTCTGAGGGTATCGCCGAACTCTTTGTGGGTATCGTCATTGGGGCGGAATTCACGTATCCCTTTCATCTGCACCACAAAAAGCAGATAAGCGCCGTACCCCTGCTCAGCCAGACTGATAAGCCCGTTCCGGTGCTTGACACCTCTTTCCGTGGGCGCATCGGGGAAATAAGCGATGCCGTCACGTTCGAGGGTAACGCCCTTTACTTCCATGAAGGACAGCTTTTCGCCGTCGGTAATGCGTATATCGAACCGTGAATCGCCCCAGAACTTCTCACGCTCAATGAGGGCGTTTTTGTGGAATAATCCGCTGTTTTTCAGCCATTCCTCAGCGGCACTGTTGGGTATCTGTGAGTCCATATTTATAATCAGTGACGGCAGCTTGTTCCGTTCCTTTTTAACGGCTATGAGGTCATATCTGGTCTTACGGCTGGGATTATCCGAGACTTCGAGCCAAACCTGAGAATCTTTGACAAGGAGTTCCTTGCACCTGCCTGTATTTTTGACATGAACGGTTTCTTCGGTGCCGTTAATATTGACTTTGGCGATAAAGCGGTTGGGACGGGAAATGAAAGTGCCGCTGATGATGTTGGTGTATTTCATGATAGCTCCTGAAAAAAGAAAATATAAAAAGCGGCGAAGCCGCAGCACCGGGATTCCAAAGGGATCACATCCCTTTGGCAGGTGGGTGTACGAGGGAGGGCGGCGCCCTCCCTAAGAGGTAGTGAGACGGCGCAGCAGCGTCTCACGGCTGTTTCAGTACAACTAACAGTCAAGCCAATGAAAGTGGAGGGTACTAAATTCGGCTTGACCGTTACTTGCATCGAACCGTCCGCAAAGCATAGCTGCGCTTGCTTTGCTGCTTTTTTAGGGGGACGCTGTCCCCCTCGACCACCCCCTGCCAAAGGGAATATATTC
>JAFVBU010000063.1 GCA_017479805.1 Ruminococcus sp. | reverse complement strand
TAACCCACGGACGTCGGAACGCCGCCCCTACTTTCTACTTTCTGAGACCCGAGACCTGAAAACTAAAAAAATTTCAAAAACCCCTTGACAAATCAAAATGTTAGTGCTATAATGATATTATCAAATAGATAATATCAAATCCAAACCAATTCTAAGGAGGAAATACCATGAAAGTTTTAGTTGTTATCGATATGCAGAAAGACTTCACAACAGGCGCTCTCGGAAATCCCGAAACTGCCGCTGTTGTGGCAAATGTTGCGGAGTACATCACAAAGTTCCGCAACGAGAACAAGGACGGCAGAGTTATCGCTACCCTTGACACTCACACCGAGGATTACATGAACACTCAGGAGGGCAGAAAGCTCCCCGTTCCCCACTGCATAAGAGGTACAGAGGGCTGGACGCTGGAGGATGCTGTGGAAAAGGCTCTCGGCGATGACTGCATAAAGCTGGAAAAGGTCACCTTCGGCGCTGTTGATATCCCCTTTGCAGTCGGCAAGGATGAGGATATCGAGGAGATACAGCTCATCGGCGTGTGCACTGATATATGCGTTATCAGCAACGCAATGATACTGAAAGCCGCTTTCCCCGAAGTTCCCATAAAGATAATCGCTGACTGCTGTGCAGGCGTTACACCCGAAAGCCACAACAACGCTCTTGAGGCTATGAAAATGTGCCAGATGGAAGTTGTATGAGACAGTAAGTAGTAAGTAGTGAGTAGTAAGTAGATAGTATCTTGGCGATCAATCCTGTTTTCTGATAACTGAATAAAGGAGTTTTGAAATGATAAAGATTATTTGCAACAGACAGGAAGTTTTCCCGAGGGTCATAAACTTCCCCGACGGTACTTTCAAAATAGATATAGATATGCCTGCGGAGAATGTCACTTGCAGGCTGATATGGAAATACGAGAACGAGACCGAGCTTGTACAGCTTATGTACATTGCAAAGCACCTCCGTCAGCAGGGTATCACCAATGTTGAGCTGATAATGCCTTATCTCCCAAATGCCCGTATGGACAGGGTAAAGGACAGCTCAGAGGTGTTCACGCTGAAATGGTTCTGCGAGGTCATAAACTCTCTCGGCTTCGATAAGGTCGAGGTTTTAGACGTTCATTCAAGCGTCGGCGAGGCTCTCCTTGACCGCATAGCTGTAAAAACTCCCGAGGCGTACATCCGTCAGGCTATGGAATCGGCACGAATCGACAAGGACAACGACCTTGTTTTCTTCCCCGACGAGGGAAGCTGTAAGCGCTATTCCGCTTTTATCCCTCAGTACGGCAACGTGGGCTTCGGCTTGAAAAAGCGTGACTGGAAAACAGGCAAGATACTTGGCTTCGATATTCACGGCGGTTCGCCCGAGGGCAGGAATGTCTTTATCATAGACGATATCTGCTCCTACGGCGGTACAGTCTACCATGCCGCTCTGAAACTGAAAGAGCTGGGCTGTAAGGATATCTACGCCTACTTCACTCACTGTGAGAACTCCATCGCAAAGGGCGAGC
>JAFVBU010000062.1 GCA_017479805.1 Ruminococcus sp. | reverse complement strand
TCTTGTGGGTATCTCCGTCATCGCACAGGAGGACAGGCTGAGCGCAAGGGTTGCAGTACCAACTACTGCGGCGATTTTTCTGAACATTGTGAAACTCCTTTCAGATAAGGGGAAACGGATGAACCGTCACAAATTATCTATTGCATTTTCGGAAATAAAACGTTATAATGTATACATATAATATGAGGAGGTCGGATATGAAAGAAATATACCTTAGCAATGAAAAAGTAAAATACATTGGCAGAGTTTACGCAGACGGCGAACAGCTCTGGCTCACTCAGTCGGGCTCGGGCTGTGAATTCCTGTTCAGCGGAACTAAGCTGAGCATTTGCCTTAGCTGTGACGATGATTCGCTTAAAGAGAATTACTTCCGCAACAAGCCACGTGTCGCTGTTACGGTGGACGGGCGGTTCTGCATAAAAAAGGTCATCGAGGAAAAGGACGAGACCTACACCGTTATTTCTTCTGACACTCCTGTCACGGCTGTTGTCAGCATAATCAAGCTGTCCGAGGCGGCTTTTTCCCTTTGCAGCGTAAAAGCGGCGGCAGACGGCACGCTCTCCCCTACTCCAACAAAGCCTAAGCGCATTGAATTTATCGGCGACTCCATAACCTGCGGCTACGGTGTGGACGATTCCAACACTCAGTCCAATTTTTCGGCAGAAGCTGAGAATGCAATGAAAAGCTATGCCTTTCGGTGCGCTGGTATCCTCGGCACTGAGTACAGCCTTTTCTCCTACAGCGGCTACGGAATTTTCAGCGGCTGGACTGAAAACGGTGACCGCAATACAAGAGAGGTTCTCCCTCCGCACTATGAGAAATTCTGCCATTCATACAAGCGTGTGGGAAGCACCGACCTTGACAAGCTGACGTGGGACTTTTCTTCACAGCCCAATGATATGGTCGTCATAAACCTCGGCACCAACGACAACAGCTTCTGTATTGAACACAACGAAGCCTATGCCTATTTCGAAAACGATTATTATGAGTTTCTCCGCACGGTGCACAGGTGCAATCCCGAGGCTGTGATGGTTGCGGCTATCGGTCTCATCAATGTAACCATGAACGAAAGCATACACAAGGCGGTACAGCGCTTCACAGCGGAAACAGGTGTTGAAGTGCACGAATTCTGCTTCACTCCGCAGGACGGAAAGCTGGGCTACGGCTCAAACTGGCATCCCTCTGCGGAAACACAACAATATGCGGCGGAGGAACTGGCTGATTTTATCAAGGGAAAGCATTTGCTTGACTGAATTTGATGATTATTTCGTCGGGCAAGCCGATTTTAGTGACCTGTACTATCATTGGCTTGCCCAATATCTGCAACAGACAGTCCGCAAAGCATAGCTGCGCTTGCTTTGCTACATATCAGGGGGGGCTCTGTCCCCCTCGTTCACCCCCTACCAAAGGGAATATATTCCCTTTAGAATCCCACTATTATGCGGCTTCGCCGCTTTTTTTATTTTCCGTTATTATTCTTTCTGTATTCCGATGCTGTCAGCCCTGTTTTCTGGCGGAACTGGCGCATAAAATGGCTTCCCGAGGCATAGCCGCATTCTATGGCAATATCGCCTATCTGTCTGTCGGTATTTTCAAGCAGGCGCTTTGCTCGCTCTATCCTTGCGTTGATGATATCGTCCATACAGCTTGTGTTGAAGGTCTCACGGTAAAGCCGCTGGAAATAGCTCTTGCTTATGCCCGATTCCTTTGCGATATCGTCCACGTGCCAGTCAAGCTGTGGTGCTTCAAGAATCTTCCGCCTTGCGTTCTGGAGCTGTATATAGCAGTTTCCGCTGTTGACTGCAAGAACCTTTGCTTTGTCGGCGGCTCGGGCAATGAGCTTCTCTATCTCCTTTTCGGTCTCCTCAAGATGTCTGCCGTTGATGAATCCGCAGCAAAGAGCGATATCGTCCATCGCTACGTGGAGAGCATTTCCGTAGGTCTCGGTAAGGCTGTGGGAAATGACGCTGTTGAAGCTGTCTATCACATCCTGCTCGTTTGTCGAATCCGAAGCGATAAGGCAGAGAATTGTCTTATCGTCGGGTCTGGACAGAAGCACTTCCTTTTTGTTGTCCCTGCGGAGGATATTGGCAATGGCGAAAAGCGGCGACACCTCGTAATGTTCCCTGCTGCTCTCATAGGAAAGGGCAACTGCCGCACAGCTTTTGTTGTTCTGGGCACATTCACCGAGAAAATCGGGAACATTCTCCATCAGTCCCCTTTTATTGTAAAGTCCCGTGGAGGTATCGACGGTCAGCAGGCTTGCAAAATGCTGCTTCACGTAAGCCTTGTACATTTTGTTCTGTATGCTGTTTATGCCGTTCGCCACGCAGTCGCACCAGTTCACGTAATACTCATCGAGCAGAAAATCATCGGCGCTGCTGTAGGAAGTGCCGAGATAGCCGAATATCTGCTGTTTATGGTGTACGGAAGATATGACATATATCATCGGCTCATGGGGCAGGTCAAAGGACGGGAGAAGCCTGCTTATGCTGAATTCTCCGCTTGCGTAGGTATCGAAGCATTTTTTCTGGTACAGCATTTGTAGCATTGTATCGGAATACCCCTCAGTCCTGAAGCTGTCGGGGGCTTCAAAATCAAAGCTCCAGTCGCTGCACATACACAGTTCAAGAGTATTCCAGTTCGGGAGCAGATATGCCAGCGACGAGGAAACCATCATCAGCTCGTTCAGAGAATTGCACGAGGTTATCTTGCTTATCATATCGGCGGTGATGTAATAGCGCCTTTCTGCGTACATCTTGTTGTTGCGGCGGATGGTATTCATCAGGTAGCGGTTGTCATTGCTGCTGTTCAGCACCGATGATACACCGCAGCCGCAGCTTGTGCCGATACGTATTTTCTGATACGTTCCCGACGGCTTGATATCGCCGTTTCCGAGCATTTCCAGCATACGCTGTGCGGAGGTGCTGCCGAGCTGATAGTCTCTGCCTGCAACAGTGGTCACGGGCGGATCATTGAAAAAGCTGTTGAAGTTGCCGTCATAGCCCGTAACTGCAATTTGGTCGGGAACTTTTATGCCGTTGCTGATAAGCCTGCTGCAAAGAGCAGTCGCCATTTCGTCGTTGGTACACACGATACCGTCAGGCATTTCCAGTGCTCCCGAGGCTAAATCGTCAGCGATACGGCATGGTATCTCATGCCAGTAGTTGCCGTAAAACAGGCATTTTTCGTCATATTCAAGCTGCGCTCCGTCCATTGCGTCACAGAATCCGCTGAGCCTTTCCTCGGATGA
The DNA here is from genome assembly GCA_017479805.1 of Ruminococcus sp. Lineage (GTDB taxonomy): Bacteria > Bacillota > Clostridia > Oscillospirales > Ruminococcaceae > Ruminococcus. The sequence continues at coordinate 2,972 of JAFVBU010000062.1, read as the reverse complement.
TACCTCCCCTTTTATTCCCGTGATACAGTACAGCTTTCGGCAGCCGTGTTCGTGGATGAGGTGCTCGGTCAGCAGTCGTATGAACTTCCGCTGTTCGGGGAAAATGCACTCAAAATCGTCACATTTATGCTCCAGAACGATAACAGGCATGGAGCGTCTTCTCAGCATATCCAGTATCTTGTCACGGACAGCAGTGTGCAGGAATCTTCCTGCGGCGAAAATGATACCGTCAAAGTCCGCATACTCGCAAAGGTTGTAGATATTCTCCAGACCGATCGCATAGCTGTCCCCTGCATTGCCGCTGAGGAAATTGAGCATACCCGTTATGAGCACAGTGTCGTAGCCGTAAGTGCTGACAGTCTCGGAAATACCGCTTATCAGCTCATTATCCATCGGAGGGACAACATGGGGCATGATAACGCCTATTCTTCCTTTTGCCTGCATACTATCCCTCCCTTTTGGTTATTGTCTGTAAGAGCTTGTGTTCATAGGGCTTATGCACGAAAATCCTCACATTCGCCCTATGAACACAAGCTCTAATATATTATACAATAATTTTAAAATTAAGTCAACAGAAAAACGACGGCACATTTCTGTACCGCCGCTGTATTGATCTGATTATTTTTCGGGAAGCTCTGTAATGAGCTGGAGACAATACTTCTGTATTGCAAGAGCATCCTTGTTTGTTATGCCGTTGCCGTTTTCGCTTACGTCACCGTTGAGCTTGCCCTGTGCGGTTATACGCTGATCGCTTGTACCGTCAGAACCGTAAACACTTGGGTTTGCAAGAGACTGCATGATAATTACAGCGTCTGCAAGGCTTACGTTGCCGTCGCAGTTAGCGTCGCCCCAGAGTATCTCTGTCGGCTCGGATGTGGTAGTTGTAGTGATAACTGTTGTAGGCTCAGGCTCTGTAGTTGTAGTAGTTGTGGTGGTAGGCTCGGTAGTGGGTTCTTCTGTAGTGGTGGTAGTTGTTGTTGTAGTGGTCGTGGTTGTCGTGGTAGTTGTTGTTACGACCTCGGGCTCCTTGACGAATACAGTGTAGTTGATAACGTTGCCTGTCATTCCGTTTGTACCGAGAGTGACCTTGTCTCCTGCCTCGAAGGTCTTTTTGTATGCAACGAAATCAACGTCATTGCTCGACTTTGCAGTCAGCTCTGTTCTTGTGTAGCCGCTGAGCCATGAGGGAACTGAGTTAGCCTCCTCCTCACGGGTATCGACCATTACATAGACCTCGGTCTTTGTGTCAACTGAGAATTCTGCAAGGACGCTGTCTGTATTCTTTGAATTGCAGGCAGACATGATATACTCGCTGTTTTCAAGCTCGGGAGCAAGGTAGGTGTATGTGAAGTCTCTGTCGCCGTAGATAGGACCGCCTGTCTTGTTGCTGTCCATCAGCTTCCAGCTATCGAAATTAGCTGTATCCTTAACGAGGAGATTCTTGACCAGCTTGCCGTTTACAGGCTCGGGAGGAGCGTTGTTCAGCTTGATGTCAGGTCTTGCAGGGAGCGGAGCTTCTGTTCCGAGGTAGAAGCTGGGGTGCGGAGGCTGGTTGTATGAGGACTGCTGACAGCCGTTCTGCATACGGTACTGCATATCGTGCATGAGAGTTGTGATACGGTAGTCTGTCTCGGTATTTGTGCACCATACACGGAGCTTCTTGTTATCCTCTGTACGGAGGATGAGTTCCTCACGCCAGTCGCCGAAAAGGTCTGCTGTCAGACAGGGAACAGCCTTTGTGCTGTTGTTTGAAGCACAGCCCTCAGCAGTAAATATTACAGGATAATTGTTTATTGCCGCACCGTCTGTGATAGTGATGTTATCGAGAAGCTCACGCTCAAGGTCGCCGTCCCAGTAAATAAGGAAATTCTGTGCAGGTGACTTGTTGCCTATCTGCTTGCCTGAAGCGTCAAATACTGAATTTGCCGGTCTTGCTCCCCAGAACTCAGCACCGCTGTTGCCTGCAACGATATTGTCTGCACAGCATCTTCCTGTGTCCTTGTCGCCGTCATAGTGCCAGATTATATCACCGTTCTTTGCGTCAACGAGGGAAATGCCGTACTTTCCGTCCTCGTGGCAGATGAATGCTTCTATTCCCTCACGGTTCGGGTCAAGGTCGCCAACGTGCATAGCGTCGCCGTGTCCCTGCTTTGTGGACCAGAGCAGCTTGCCGTCGTCGTCGATGGCAGAAGCGCCCATGAATATCTCCTGTTTGCCGTCATTATCGGAATCTGCTACCATTACATTATGGTTGCCGCAGCCATAGCCGGGGTCATCTTTGTTGAAGCCTGTGTCGTATACCCAGCGCTTTACCAGCTTGCCGTCACGAACGTCAACAGCGGAAAGTGTAAGTCTTGTATAGTAGCCACGTCCGTAAACTGCCGAGGGATGAACGCCGTCCAGATAAGCTATAGCCGCATTCATACGCTCGCAGCGGTTGCCGTAGTTATCGCCCCATGTAGACTTTGCCGCACTGCTTGTAGCGTCGCCTCTCGGCACGGGGAAGTCGATAGTATCCAGAGCCGCACCTGTTGCGCCTTCAAAAAGTGTGAGATACTCGGGGCCGTCAAGGATAGTACCTGCGCTGTTTACCCAGTTTTTGCTGCCGTCGCCTATTACATTGCCCTTGCCGTCAACAGTGCCGTCGCAGGTCTTGGTGATAAGCTCAGCCTTGCCGTCACAGTCGAAGTCTGCAACGCACATCTGAGTGTAGTGCTGACCAGCACGGACGTTCTTGCCCATGTCGATACGCCAAAGCTGCTTGCCCTCAAGGGTGTAGCAGTCGATGTAGACCTTACTTGTAGGGCCTGTTTTGGAGTTGTCCTGTGAATCGTTTGGATCCCACTTCATGAAAATCTCATACTGTCCGTCGCCGTCAACGTCGCCCACACAGCAGTCGTTAGGTGAATAGAGGATTCCGGGGCTGTTCAGCGTAATGTCGAAATAGTTAGTGCCCGAAGTGAATTTACAGC
>JAFVBU010000061.1 GCA_017479805.1 Ruminococcus sp. | reverse complement strand
CATAAGGGATAGTCGCATGGCTCTTTGCCTTTGCCAGTATCTCTCTTCCTCTTTCATTGAAAGCGAGAATCCTGCCGTATGGCGGCAGATTGCTCATATCATCCTTTGTAATGCCTATAAGGAGCTTGAGCATGATGCGTCGGATACGTGCCATTGTATATCTCTTTGTCTTTACGGTAAACAGCAGTTCATCCAGTGAACCTGCCATTCTTGCAACGAATATCCTGTGTTCCAGCCCCTGAGCCACATCGTCGATATCCTTTATCTCCTCAACGCTGCAGCTTCTCAGCTTGTAGAGGAGGACTCTTTCAAGCCTGCTGAGCGAAGCGATCTCACCCTTGCTCACAGCTGATGAGATTGCGTCTCTCCACAGCTGGGTCGTGTATTCGCTTATTCCCATGATATCGTTCTCGGTCTCAAGCATCTCACGGAGCAGTGAAGCGCTGGCGAAGCCGTTTTCGGTGACATCGCTGTCGTGTTCCGCATTTATGCGCTTGACGGTAAAAGGTGCCATTACTGAGGAAAATCTCTTCAGGGCACGCATATACTCTATAGCGAGAAGATTATTGGGTTCGGATATTATTTCGGCCACAGCGGGGTCTTTGCCTTTGACCACCGATGTAAGGGCTCTCGGGTAGGTATAGCCTTTTTCCATTATACCACGTATCTCTTCGCCGTGGACCATAGCGATGGCCTCCACCGTGTCCATGGCATCCTGGAGAATGTCCGTATCGCCGCACTCACTGCCGAAAGATATCTCATCGACTGCGCCCAGCGAATCGAGAAGGTAGACAGCTCCCGAGGCGAAGTTTTCTGCGGAAGAAAGGCAGTACTGGACGGGAAGCTCGATCACCAGGTCTGCGCCTGAACGGACGGCGAGGCGAGCTCTTTCCAGTTTATCCATAACGGCAACATCGCCCCTCTGGACAAAATTACCGCTCATAACTGCAACTATATGTGTAGCTCCGTTTTTTCTTGTTTCGTTTATATGATATAGATGTCCGTTATGGAATGGATTATACTCACAGATTATACCGCTGATTTTCATTTTACTACCTCTTTCCTGAAATTTCAATGGTTTTAGACATTATTTTATTTTCCGTACAATTTTTTTGTGAGAATCGGATATGTTTTGTCCGATTTTACGGATATTTTAATGCGTATTGAGACAAATTTAAGAAAAACACTTGCAATTTGCCGAAAATAGTATATAATAATATATGCAAATCAAAATCTGAAAGGAAAATGCATATATGATTATTTTAGTAGTTAATGCAGGAAGCTCATCCCTCAAGTACCAGCTCATCAACATGGAGGATGAAAGCGTACTGGCAAAGGGCAACTGCGACCGTATCGGTATCGATGGTCACCTCAACCACAAGACCAGCGACGGCAGAGTTCTCGATATCGACTGCGACTTCCCTACTCATACCGAGGCTTTCATGAAGCTCGTTGAAGCTCTTACAACAGGCGACGCAAAGGTCATCGACAGCATGGACGAGATCTCCGCTGTAGGTCACCGTATCGTGCAGGGTGCTGACGTATTCGATAAGTCAGTTCTCGTTACAGATGAAGTTATCGACAAGATCGATGAGCTCCGTGAGCTTGCTCCTGTTCACAACCACGCTCATGCACTTGCTCTGAGAGCTTGTAAGAGCGTTATCCCTGCAAACGTTCCTCAGGTAGTTGTATTCGATACAGCATTCCACCAGACAATGCCCCCAAAGGCTTTCATGTTCGGTCTCCCCTATGAGGACTATGAGAAGCTCCACGTAAGAAAGTACGGCTTCCACGGCACATCACACAGATTCGTTTCCAAGGCTTTAGCTGAGGCTATGGGCAAGAACGTTGAGGACCTCAAGATCGTATCATGCCACCTCGGAAACGGTTCATCCATCACTGCCGTAAACGGCGGCAAGTCAGTTGATACTTCAATGGGCTTTACACCTCTCGACGGCGTTGTAATGGGTACAAGAACAGGTTCTGTTGACCCGTCTGCTGTTACATTCGTAGCAGACAAGCACGGCTTCACACCTTCACAGATGAGCGAATACATGAACAAGAAGTCAGGATTCCTCGGTGTATCAGGCGTTGGCTCGGACAACCGTGACATTCAGGAAGCTGCTAACAAGGGCAACGAAAGAGCACAGCTCGTTTCTGATATGCTCGCTTATGAGATCCAGAAGTACATCGGTTCATACGCTGCTGCTATGAACGGCGTTGACGCTGTTCTGTTCACAGGCGGTATCGGTGAGAACTCATGGGAAGTAAGAGAAGCTGTATGTGAGAACATGGATTACTTCGGAATCAAGATCGACAAGGAGCTGAACAGATCTATCAGAGGCAAGCTCACAAAGATCTCAACTCCCGATTCAAAGATCGAGGTATGGATCGTTCCTACAAACGAGGAACTCCTCATTGCAAGAGACACTCTCGCACTGATCTCCAAGTAATCACATAATATATATTATACTACATTATATATTAAAAATCAATACATTTTTACAAAACAGGCATATTCCACATTCGGATATGCCTGTTTTTTCGGCAAAATTTTTTCAGTATTTCTGTAAGATTCCGCTTTTCTGTACGTCTAATAATATGAAAGGGGTGAGAAGATGGACAAGGAATTCCACGAGATATACGAAAAATACAACTCCGATCTGTACGCTTTCATTCTGAAGCTGTGCGGAAACGAAACTCTTGCAAAGGATATCCTGCAAGACACTATGCTCAGGGCAATGACTAATTTTGATCAATATAACGGCAAATGCAATATCAAAACATGGCTTTGCACCATTGCCAAGAATATCTATTTCGACCATCTGCGGAAGTCCGAAAACAGGAATATTTCCCTTGATTCTGCCGAAAATGCCGCCGAGGACAGCTTTGAGCAGAAAATAACCGATTCCGACACCGCCATACGCATACACCATCTTCTCCACGAACTGGACGAGCCTTACCGTGAAGTGCTTCTGCTGAGGATATTCGCCGAGCTGAAATTCTCCGATATCGGCAGCGTTTTCGGCAAAAGCGAGAACTGGGCAGGGGTCACGTTCTACCGTGGGAAGCAGAAACTCATCGAGCTTATGAAAAAGGAGGGGCTACTATGAAAAAATACGATCTGCCGTGTGATGTTATCGTCGATCTTCTGCCGCTTTACAAGGAGAATGCTTGCAGCGAGGAAAGCCGCAGAATAGTGGAGGAGCATTTACAGGAATGTGAGAACTGCCGTGAGCTTTGCACCGATATAAGCATCCCCGTGAAAGCGGATTCTCCCCAGCCAAGCGAGACAGAAACTTTCAGAAAGGTGGCAAAGAAGCTGAAAAAGAGCCGATACTCAAAGCTGATATCAACTGTTCTGTGCCTTTTTCTTGTGGGACTGTCCATAATGACAGGAGTATGGTACTACACCTCATACCGCCCCTACAGCCGTCTTGCAGACAAGATGTCCCCGAACCGAGTGAACGGAAGTCTAAAATACGAATATGACTGCTTTCAGGATGGCTATTTTTTATATGTTGCAATGCCGGGTTTTCTGAATATCAGCGGCGGTTATGCGGCTGTGAACAAGAGCATGGAAGAATACAGCGACCCGACTTACAATCCGCCGTCTATGTTCGTGTGGGTATCAAACAAGGAAACGAAATACGGCGTTTGTATAGCTGAGAGGTACACTATCTATCAGATGTACGTTGACAAGGATGTGAACTTCATCCCCTCAGACTATTCAACCGATGAGATGAACGAAAAATGCCGTGAGCTTCTTGAACAGCACCGTGAGGAGGTCGAGGGACTTATGAAAGCGGCTCAGGACAGATGGGGAGAATGTCTGCCTTGACAAATCCTTTGAAATGGAGTACAATAGTGTTAGAATTCTATAACAAAGGAGTGCTTTACAATGGTAAAAACAATTATAAAGATAGACGGCATGATGTGCAATATGTGCGAGAGCCACATTAACGACGCTGTCCGCAACGCTGTTAAGGTCAAGAAAGTTGAGTCCTCACACAGCAAGGGCGAGACAGAGATAATCTCCGAGGCTGAGCTTGACGAGGCAAAGCTGAGAGAAGCAGTCGAAAAGGACGGCTACAAGGTACTCGGCATAACATCAGAGCCTTATGAGAAAAAGGGACTTGCAGGTCTTTTCAGAAAATAAAAGCAAAAGCGTACCATTTGAGGTACGCTTTTCTGTTATACTCGGCGCTATAGCAAAATATACAGAAAATGCGCCGTAGAAATTTCAAAGAACAAGAAAAACTTTTGAAAGCATACTTTCGTATGGTGAGAAAGTTTGACGCAGTTATTTGGAATTTATACAAGCATTTATGGATATTTTGCTGTAGCGCCGAGTATATACATGAATTACTTATT
>JAFVBU010000001.1 GCA_017479805.1 Ruminococcus sp. | reverse complement strand
GACTGTAGGTGAGGGAGTGGGGAATGCCGACTTTTGCTTGGGTTTTATTGTTCCCCTCTCCCTCTCCTCCAGTCGGTTTTCCTCTCTGGACTCTCCTTTCCCTCAACCTCTACTCCCTCACCCTTTGCCTCCTTTTACTTTTTTATTTTCGGGACGGCTTAAATGTTTGAGCGGTCATTTGAGGTAAATACGTTCTGTTACTCTTTCTGTGGATGAAATCAACAAACCTTATAGGGAACGCCGCCCTCGGCGTTCCACAGGGTACGCTGAAATTAACCTGAATCTATACCCGAATTTAATAAAAGCGTGCGAAAGCAGAATAAAAGTTTCGCAGAGACTTAACGAGCTTGTGAGTGGGAGCGTTTACGTGGTCGAGCTGACGCCAGCTCGTGTAGGGAACGCTGAAATTGACCTGAATCCACACTCGTATTTACTTTCGTCGTGCGAAAGCAGAGTAAAAGTTCCGCCTTTGATTTACACTTTGCATCTGGATGCAGAAAAAGTGGAATGTTGATTGCATATAGTCATACACGGGCTGATGTGGGCATCAGTCTCTACTGTTCTCGGCAACTGTGTAGGGGGCGATGCCCACATCGCCCCACCCGATTATATGTATCCCAACAATTATTCGCTTTTATCAATTTAATTACCACATATAATAAAAATATATGATTTTTCACTTTTTATAATAGTCTATTGCTTTTTTTTATATTTTGTGATATAATTATGATGATTTGGTGTAAATTTGACTGCTTTTCACAAATTTTACCGCATTTCTATACCGTCAGGAGGCTTCATGGGTGAACCCTATCAAAAATTTGCTTTCATTTAAAACTACATACGAGGGCAACAGGACTTACCTCGTTTTTTCTATCGATAAAAAAGAGGAGATAAATTACTCCGAGGTGCAAATGCTCGAAAAAGATTCCTACCGCAATTATTTCCTGCCTTTCCAGTGCACCAAAACTTCAAGAAGCAATAAGATCAGCTTCGATGTTAGCGGTCTGACCGCTCTTTCGGAATACCTCAAGACCGAAATGAGACAGGACCAGTATTTCGAGCTTATCTCCGATATCCAGAAGATAATCTCCGTTTGCCGAAAGGTCTACCTTTCCTGTGATAATCTGGTCTGCGACCCTAAGTATATGTATTACCACAACACTCTGAAAAAAGTGCTGATGATATACGTTCCTGTGAAAAATCAGCACTATATCTGCGACAGTATCCCGAAATGCCTTATTAATATCCACAAAAGCGTAAGACGGGTAGTTATCACGGATGGAAATTACATGAATAACTATGAAAATTTCCTCAATCAGTTCACAAGCTCCAGCAAGAAAAAGGGAACTTCCTTTTCGCCTGATTCTCTCCTGCATTTCTTCAACGAGAATATCAGACCTGCCGATGCTTTCAGTGATAATTACAGCATCCCCGAACCGCCACCGCAAACCTCTGCTGACGTGGGAAATTATTCCATCAACAGCCAGATAGCTTCCAATGAAGGCGAGGTCACCGATACTCCACGCAGACCTGTGCTGTCAGGGGGAACTAAGGGGGCTGCCATACAGGATCTTCCCGATGAATCCTCAAAGTCCCAGTCCTACAGCGCAACCGTTGTAAGGTCACGGAGAGAGGAAATATACCTGACCGATATTTTCGGTACAAGGCACGATATAAGGCGTTTCCCCTTTACCATCGGCAGAAATTCCTCGAAAGACCTTGTGGTTGAACAGCCTACCGTATCGGGCGACCATGCTGTTATCACCGAGGAAAACGGTCGTTACTTCATAAAGGATATTTCCACCAACGGCACTTATGTCAACGATGAGGACAACAAAATATCCTACACTGAGATATTCAACGGTGATAAACTGTTTTTCGACAGATATTGCTATGTTTTCTCAGTTTCGGGAAAGGCTCCCGAGGAAAACTCCTCACGCACTGTAATGGTATCAAGAAGAAAGCCCGGCGAGAAGTCTGAGGAAACAGATTCAGCTGCGGTCAATGCGGCAAAGGCGGCGGCTTATCTTGAAAAAATATCCGATGGCAGCGTTATCAGGATAATGAACTTCCCGTTCCGCTCGCCCGAAGCTGAGGGTGCAGTTATCTTCCTGCATAATTCGGGAGAGATACCCGATATTTTTATCAAGAACGTTGCGTGCGAGTCGCTGCTGTTTGAGGGCAATCCCATAGAACAGGGCGAATCCGCTGAGATATTCTCGTGCTGTACACTTGAAATAAACGGCGAAAAATATATGTTTAAGGTCGAAAACTGAGCTTTGGAGAAATCGTGATGTATATTTATTCCTATGCCACTACCGAGGGTATCGTCAAAAAAGTAAATCAGGATGCCCTTATGATAAAAATAGCAAGATATAACGACAAAGACATACTTTTTTCCGCAGTCTGTGATGGCATAGGCGGTCTCACAGGCGGCGAGGATGCAAGCTCCTTCGTCATAAGCAAAATATCGGAGTGGTTCGATGCGGACTATCCCGATATCCTCCGCAGCGGAAAGACTATACTTGACGCAAGAAAAAGCCTTGACAAGTATCTTCACAGGATAAACGACGCTATAAATATTTGCAGCGAAAAAAGCGGCGGTATGGGCACCACCCTCACTTCTCTGCTCGTTGACCCCTTTCTTGATTCTGTCATGATCGCTCATGTAGGCGATACAAGGCTTTACAGAATATATGAGGACAGGATAGAGGCTGTAACCTCCGACCATTCTATTGTTGCCGAGGAAGTCAGGAGAGGTATAATGACGGAGGAGACTGCTCGTTTCGATAAGCGTCAGAATCAGATAACCAACTGCATCGGCGCAGGGGAAACAGGCAGAGTTTACGATTACATGATACAGCGCCCCGAAACGGACTGTCTGTATATGATATGCTCTGACGGATTCAGAAAAATGGTCAGCGACGAGGAAACACACCAACGGCTTCTGCCCTCGGAAAATAAAAACAGGGATATTCTGAAGTCAAATCTTGAATACCTTATGAAGCTGAATATGGAGCGCAATGAAGCCGATAACATTACGGCGCTTGCGGTAAGGTATGTCAACGGGGAGAATGATAGCGTATGAACGAAAATGTCAGATTGTTGGCAAATCGTTATGAGATAGAAAGGGAAGCAGGCAGAGGCGGAACTTCCGTTGTATACAAAGCCTACGACCGTCAGGCTGAGGGCGCTGTAAGAGCTATAAAGGAGATAAGCAAGTCCAACCGTGATATCTACGATATGGCGAAGCAGGAATCAGCCCTTATAAAAGAGCTTTACGAAGCCGATAAGATAAACGCTTTTTTCCCCAACATCATCCACCGGTTCGAGAGCGAGGACTGCTACTATATCGTTCAGGACTACCTTGACGGAAAGTCTATGGATAAGCTGCTGGAAGAAAAGCCCATGTCCAACAAGGAGTTCATCGAGGCTGCCAAGCAGATATGCCTTTTCATGCGCTTTTTCCACAGCAGGAATATGGTGCACAGCGATATGAAGCCCGAAAATATCATGGTGCTCAATGTCAACAGCGACTACATGAACGGCGGCTCTGCCATGAAGCTGAAATTCATCGACTTCGGTACCGCCATCAGGAATATGTCGGGCGTAAGCGGATATACTCCCGAGTATGCCGCTCCCGAACAGTGCAGAGTGCTCCCTCTTGACAAGCGCACCGATATATTCAATATGGGTGCGACCTTCTACCACATGATACAGGGAAAAAAGCCGCTTAAAGTTGACAACGGCACAAGAGTGCTCTCCTCGGCTGAAAGATTCGTTTTTGACAAGAATATCAATTCCTCCATCAAGCGTATCATTCAGAAATGCGTGGAGGATGAGCCGTCGAAAAGATATCAGTCCTGCGATGCTCTCTATAAAGACCTGTGCCATGTTGAGAAAAAGACAAGCCTGCGTATCGTTATTGCTGCGATGACCCTGTCGATTCTGTGCTTCATCGGCTCGGGAGTGCTTACCGTGTCTGCCAACAAGCTGGAGAAAACGCAGAGCAAGGAGAACTATATCGCCAACGTCAACAAGGGCAATTATGCCGAGGCGATAAAGCTCGACCACACCAATAAGGACGATATCTATTCCAAGCTCATAAGCAGCTTTATCAGTGACAGCAAGCTCGATACCGACGAGGACAATTTCATCATCAACGAGATAAAGAGCCTTGACTCCATCAAGGAAACGGATGATAACTACGGTATGTGTATGTACGAGATAGGCAATGCATACTGGCTCTACTATTATCCCTACGATGTTACCGCCGATGAGGAAATGTCCGAGGAGGAGCTGGAGGAATACAACAGGAAAAGAGAACAGGAGCTGGAAAAAAGCAGGATATTTGCTTCTGCGGAATGGTTCGACAAGGCTGTCAGCAGCAGCGATCTGAAAAATACCTCGGAGGACGCCTACAGGCGAGCTCAGGTATTTTCGGGAATATGCAGCTTCTATGCGGATATCGACAGAATGGAAAAGGAAGGCAGCGACAGCTCACAGTTCTATCTTGATATGTGGGGCAATGTCGAGGAGCTTTCGGAGTATATCGATGAATCCAACGAGGTGGTCAGCGTAAGAGTATGCCAGACACTTCTCAGCCTTATATCAAAGTATTCCTCGAAATTCAGCAGAAAAGGCATTGAAATGGAAAAACAGCAGGAGATACTTGATCATATAATCAGCAAGGTTTATCAGGACGGCGAAATATCCTACAGCAACGACTACGCACGAAGCATTGCGGATTCGTTTAACCCCAAGGCTGTACAGATGAAGCTGGAAATGGCATACGCTGATAGTAAGGAGAGATAAATGAGCCCTGAAGTATTGCATAACGGCGCACATATCCTTTTGGCAGCAGGCATAGTATTGCTTATGCTGACTGTGATACTTGCCGTAAAATTTGATATCCTGCAAATGCTCAAGGCGGAGCTTACGGGAAAAAAGGCTGTAGCCCCAACTCCCGAAAGCACAGCAGCTCAGCCTGTGTCAGCTCCCGAGCTTGAGCCCTATAAGCCCGAGCCTGTTTACCGTGAGGAAACGCCCCCTGTCAAGCCTGTACAGGCGGAAAACAAGCCTGCTGCGGAGCTTAATGCAACAGTGGTGGTATCCTCCCATAAGTCCGCACCTCAGAGCAGCGGCACTGTCGTGGCTTCAAGAAGGAAGAAAACGGATGAGCCAAAGGATGACTATGTGATGATCGAAAATATCATCGTTATACATGGTGACCCGAATATCACAAATATATGAAACAGAGGAAATAATAATGCGATCAACTAAACGATTGACAGCACTGGCAGCGGCAGCGCTCTTATCACCCTTATTTGTATCGGTAAGCGGTGTTAAAGCGATAGATCCGCCAACTGACGTACATCTTACCCTTGAAAGCAAGGATATATATATAGACGAGATACCCGAGGACAGAGTTGTTTCACTGACGGTCTATCTGGAAAACTGCCCCCCGTACAATACTCTTTGCTTCGGCGTGGTGAAAGACCCGAGACTCAGCTTTTACACGGAGACAGAGTGCTTTAAGATGCATGACAGCGTGGTGCAGGCAGGTTCGGCTACCTGTAGGCGCTATCTGGACGATCCCGATTTCAGATTCTGCGGAACAGGTGCAACAGGTGACGATCTACAGCGTGTTTCCTATGAGAATGCACTGGTAGTTGTGTCCTTTCAGCTTCCCGAACAGGTGTCGGCAGGGGATTACTTCCCCATTGAGCTTCCGAGAACAAGGCACGGCATGACGGTTCAGCTTTCCCTTAGTCAGAGCTTTGACGACTTTTATGAGGATTTCCCCTTTACCCAGCTTAACGGCGGAGGTATAAGGATACTACAAAAGGATCAGCCGCCTCCGCCTCCCGATAACGGCGGCGCAAACGCTCAGGGAGGTGCAGGTCAGGCAGACGGCGGAGCTCAGCCGTCCGAGGGTGGAAATGCCCCTGCTGCCCCCGATAGCGGAGGTGGTGGAGGGGCAGCTCCTGCACCGACAGAAGCTGCCGTTACCCAGACAACTGTTGTGACCGCATCGGAAACAAGCACATCAACTACATCAAAGACAACAGCATCACAGACCACAACTACAGTCACCACCACAACAATAACTTCGGATACGACATCAACGACATCGACATCACAGACGACTACCGCTGCTGCGGTCACCTCGGGAGCTGAGGAAGAACCCGAAAAGAGAAATGCAGGCGGACTTAAAACTATCGGCATAATTACACTTGCTGTAGCGGCAATAAGCGCTGTGACAGTTCTTGCAGCAAGATTGAGAATGAACAAGAAATAGACCCGAAAAGGGTAAAAAAGGATGAGTGGTTTATATGGATAAGAAAAAAGAAATGTTAAGGAGAGCAGCAGCTTTTGTTTCGGCTTTGTCATTCCTTTCCGTAAGCAATATGGGAGCTTTTTCGGCATTTGCGGCAGAAAACGGCACACAGCCTGCGGCTTCCTCATCAACTCCTGCTGAGGAGGGGGATTCGCCTGCAAAGGCAGGTACGACTACAACGACAACTACTACTTCAACGACGACTGTTACAACAACTACAACTGCTCCCGATGTGGAGACAAGTGTGAAATTCCCATCGGGGATGGATACAAATAAGATCAAGATATTACGTGATGCTATATTTGACAGACTGAACAGAAACGGTGCAAGGTATATGTTCGTTGAGCTTGATAATGATGATGCACCGACAAAGCTCATTATCAAGTACCGACCCGAAAATAAAGCTGATATAGTAAATGCACTTAATGACCCTTTTGATTATCCCGATAATCATTCCGGCGATGATTATTATGACAGATATACAGTTGATATCGATAATGAAGCTATTACCTTGAAGGTGATCTACAGGGTTGATATCAAAGAAGAATGGAATTCGGTAGACAAAGATAAGTTCATACAAAAGGACGGCAGGTATTACATAGGTGAGGACTCTGTAATAAACAGCACCTTCTTTGATCTGGGCGATTTCAGATTTGCCGAGGGAAGCGGAAAAGTAAGCGGCGTTGTGACCATCGACAAAGAGGGTGTAACGACAGGCGGAAACAGGATAGTTGAATTCAAGGATAAGAAATTCGCTGTCGATATCAGCCTTGCAAATGCAACGATCAACGGAAATGACAGTGTTCGCTTTGAGTATAAGTGGTCTGAGCTGGAAAGCAAGCAGGTACGCATAAAGTCCGTTAACGGCTCTGTAAAATTCAGGGTCAAGGGCAAGACTGACAAGGATGATAAGGTATATTCCTTCAATGGCTATGAAAAAAATATAAATGTTAAAGACCTCATAGCCTCGTTTTTGACTGTTACCGATGACAAAGTTGAGTACATCCACGATGCTGTGTACAATGTTGAAATTGTTGGTATCCCTAACAGTATAATCGCATCGAATACATTCATCCGTGACGACGATGAGGAAACAAAAAATGAAGAACTTACACTCAACACAAATTATGAGGTAGAGATACCGTATATCATTCAGGATGAAAACGGTATAACATACTACCTTTCATATTACGAATTCATGCATATAGGATTGGGTCGGTTCGAGAACCACGTTACCAAGGAGTTTCCAACATATAAGGATATTGAAACTGAGATCAGTAAAAACGGTATCGTCAAGAAAATAGCATGGGAGAACGGTTTCAAAGAAGTCGGCAATAACGGCGAATACTTTGTACTGAAATATAAACAGATAGCTGATGCCGAGACAGCAGGAGTAAAGATAATGGACAAGGTCTTTGCAAAGGCCGGCGACTCCGCACATATGAGAAACAGCAATGTTATAGGCATTGCAAAGCCTACACGTTTTTCTGTTAATTTCGGTGAGAACAGCGAGTTTGAGGGCTGCAAGTTCAATTTCAGCACTGAGGATGGCGGTTATGCTTCTATGTCCGTGACTGAGGGCGTACTGGAGGGCTATGACCTTTCAGGCAACGAATATATCCAGTTCCTTACACTTGAAAATGCTGACGGCGTTATCGTTCCTATGGAGCAGTTCTATATTTACCTTGACAACAGCGCTCCTAAGGTAAACATCATCGATAAAGAGGGAAGCGGCTGGAAGCAGAAGCGCAGCTTTAGAGTTGAGATCACCGATAACAGCGGCGACGGCAATGTTGACAGCGTTATCAAGGATGATGAATGCAACAGCATTGGCAAGATAAGCGTAGGCGGTGCTGTTTTTGAAAAGGCTACCGGTGAAAAATGGGTCATAGGCAAAAAATACTCAAAGCCTGCCGATGTAGCAGAGGGAGAGACAGGCTATACAGTAGCTTTGACCCCTGTAAAGGATGATAATGACAAGACTGTTTTCGATGTTGAGATAAACGTTAGCAGCACAAGCGGTGAAACTATTAACAGCAGTATAACCGTATCCGCAGAGGACTATGCGAAAAAGAAGGGTGAAGCGTCGATACAGGCAAATATCGACTACACCAAGCCAAAGCTGACAGCCTTTACTCTTAAAGGTATCAATGAGCATTTCATCATTGAAAATTCAAAAAGAACTCTTTCACTTACCGCTTCGGCTACGGATAAAATATCCTCCGATCAGGCTTTTTCGGGCTTGAAGAACAGTGAAAGCGTTGTATTCCACTATGAGACTGCAACAACTCCGTCAAGGTTCACCTATGAACATTCTCAGGCAGTAAACTGTAACGACAGCGGAACAGCAGCAGCTTCCCTTGATCTCAATAATTATGAGCAGGACGGCTACCTTGTTATCGATGTTATCGACAACGCAGGAAATACTCAGTATTACTACTACAGCAAGGACGGCGGAGAGCTTAATGCAACAACTGCCTCATCAAAGGCAACTCTTATAAGATCGGATACATCTGCTCCCGAGCTGCCTGTGCTGACTCCCGATTTTGGCAGCGCTAAGCGTAAGGAAATAGAGGAAAACGGCAAGAAAAAGCTGTGGCTCAGCGATTATCCGCAGATCAGCTTTTCTTCCGCTGATGATACAAACGGTACGGGTATCGAGAAGATAGAGATCAGAATAAACGGTATCACAAAGGAAATAAAGCTCTCGGACCTTACCTCCGATGATACGGGATTTGACCCTGCAAAGGAGCTTGAAAACGGCAATTTCACCATTACATTCACAAAGGACGCCTCCGACAAGACAACATATACTCCGCACCTTGTTGTAGACGGCTATACACTCGACACTGATCCCCTTGCAGGAAACAAGCTGTCTCTGCCAAAGAGCGGAGAGCTGACCGTGTTCGTATCTTCATGGGATATGGGCGGAAACCGCTGCTACGGCGACGGTAAGAATGAAGCGTCGCTGACATACTACGTGGATGTTACCGCTCCTACGGTTGAGCCGACCTTTGAGGCTGACCCTGCTGATTCCATCAACAGCCCCAAATACGGCAACTTCTCAAATCACAGCGTAAAGCTGAAGATACCCGTAAAGGATACGGGACTTAATGATGCTGTTGTAGGCTCATCAGGATTCGACCACGCTGTTGTGGAGATAGATTACAACAACCATGACAACTCAGGCGGCACAGAGAGAATAACCGTTGAAGAAAGCGATATCAGGGACGGTTACATATATGTCACTGTTCCGGGAGAGGAAGTAGCCGAGGGCAGCGCAAAGAGCCTTGTGGTATCCGTTACTGCTTATGATAAGGTCGGCAACAAGTCGGAAACTGTTGTTGTGCAGAAGAATGAGCATGATCTTGTTATCGACAGGAAAGCCCCTGATTTTGGCGAGTTTGAGATAAAGCCTGCAAATGAGGGTGAGAATATCGTCAGAACGACTGTCGGTGATAAGCTGTGGGTAAGCGGCGATGTGGCTGTAAGCTGTGAGATAACCGATGAGGATTCGGGACTTGCTTCTGTTAAAACAGCAGGCGGCAAGGAGGACTTCGACAAGAACTACACAGATGACAGCAATATCCTGACAGGCGAGGTCTACACTTCCTACACCGCACCTGACAAGGACGGCAGGTTTGAGTTTGAGTTCAATGCAACAGACAACGCAGGCAACAGCGACAACAGAAAGAAAGAAATATACAAGGACAACAAGCGCCCCGAGATAACAGGCTTTGTGTTCAGAAAATCCGATAACCTCGGAAAAGACAACATGGTCGATGGCAGCTACAGAGAGAAATACCGCAATTTCTACAACGACAACGACGGTGTTGAAATGATAGTTACTGCGGAAGACCCTATGGAAAGCTCGGGTATCAAAAATATATGCATTGTGCTCTATAACCCTGACGGAACTGTCTATGGTGAGAGAACAGTTGAGTTCAATGACGGCGAAAGAGTGCACGAGGCTTCGTACTTCATCCCCGAGGGCTTCAAGGGCGATATTGTTGCATGGGCTGTGGACAATGTTGAATGGGAGTCCGACAAGAAGTCTCCGAACGGCTATATTTCTGAAAATGACGAGCACCATAATAATACAGCCGAGGTCAGGATAGAGCGCCCAAGCACAGACAAGAAGGACAACAAGGGCAGAGACCTTTACAACAGCGAGGTCGAGCTTACTGTTACTGTATCCGACCCACAGACAGGTGTCAGGGATATTGAATGGGCTGCTCCTGATAAGTCGGGAAAGGTCGAGATAGATAACGAGGGCAGCCTTGTCAATGACAGCAGCGATGACAGCAAGTGGACTTCCGATGACAATGACAAGGAGAGAAATATCCTTACAAAGGCTGTCAAGAAGATAGTAGTATCTAAGAACGACAACGGCAATGAAGTAAGCGTCCTCATGCATGACTACGCAGGCAACCTGAAGGACAACAAGGATGAATTCAGTATCGATACCCGGAGACCTACGATCAAGGTGGACGGTATCCCCGAGTCGGACAAGGTGGTTTACTACAACACCCACAAGACCGCAAAGGTCACCATCGTTGAAAGAAACTTCACAGCGCCTGTTGTAAACGGCAGCGCTGATACCGGCTTCGTCCACGACGGAAGCACTCCCGATGATTCGGAATCTACTGCATACGTAAAGGAGTTCAGCTTCAACAGCGACGGCAGATATACTCTCGATATCGCAGAGACTGACCTTGCAGGAAATGCCGCTGAAAAGGAATATCATTCGGGTGTATTCGTTGTGGATACCACCGACCCGAAGGCTCATATAAACGTTAACAAGTCCGGCGGCGGAACTGTTAAAACAGGCGACAATGCTTATGTTGATTCGGATGTAAGCGTAGCTGTAACTGTAGATGAGGTCAACTTTGACCCCAACAGCACTGAGATAACCATTAACGGCAAGGCTTTCACTCCGGGAAGCTGGTCGTCAGGCGGTTCACATACTGCTGTTATCCCCGAAGCAAACTTCTCAAAGGACGGACAGTACACCATCAGCGTATCAGGCAAGGATCTTGCAGGAAATGCGCTCAAACCCGTTACAGCATCGTTCACAGTCGACAAGAAAAAGCCTGAGATCAAGATAACAGGCGTATCTTCGGCAAATAACGGCGATGTTGCTCCTGTTATCAATATCACCGACGACAACCTTGATGCTCAGGATGTAAAGGTCTACAGAAACGGTCAGCTTCTTTCTTCTACAGTTGACAAGAAAGGCGAGGTCGTAAGCTATGAGGTCAAGGACGGCAAGACGATAACAGGAAGATGGCTCACCGAAAACTACGAAAAGGGCATCAAGAAAAAGATGGTATTTGACAACTTCCCGTCTGAGGAGGAATACGACGGAAGCTACAGGATCGACGTTGAATCCACGGATATGGCTGAAAATGAAAATGCCGAGAGCCTTGACTTCTCGGTCAACAGATTCGGCTCGGTATTCACCATCGAAAAGGCTGAGGAGATAAACGGCAAGTACCTCAACAAAGCCCCGACGGTAGTTATCACAGAGACAAACGTGGACAAGCACAGCAGCGATGATGAGGTCGTCATTATCGTGGACAAGGGCACAAGCACTGTTGAGCTTACAGACAAGCAGTATGTTGTGACAGGTCCCGAGGAGCTTTCGGACAAGTCGGGATATAAGTACACATACACCATCGACCCGAAGAATTTCGATCAGGATCTTGATTACAATATATCCATACAGTCTGTCGATGCCGCAGGAAACAAGAATGTCAGCAGCGGCAGAGGTGCAGATCTTTCGTTCAGCATCGATACCCATGAGCCTGAGTTCAAGTGCGATGAGCTTATCGACCGTGCGGAATTTAAGGAGTCCGAGAGAGAATTCAAGCTAAATGTAAATGAGAGACTGAAGCACGTTAAGGTCACAACGAGCCTTGATGAGGTGCTTCTCGACCGTGACGGAAATGAGGGCGGCGACAACAGCTATACATTTGCTGTGCCTGCTTCAAATACTTCACGTGACCTTACGGTAGAGCTTACCGACCTTGCAGGCAACAGCACCAAAAAGACCTATAAGAACCTGCTCATCACTGAGAATATCGCTCTCTATGTAATGCATAAGACATGGGCTAAGACAGGTGCGGCTGTGGCTGCGGCACTTGCGGCTGCGGCAGGCGGTGTTGTACTGGTAAAAAAGAGAAAGAATAAATAATTTACGACAGGCTGAGGGGACTTTTTCCCCTCGGCTTGCCCGAAAATATCTTTAAGGTGATATAATGCTGAATTTCGATGAACTTACAGAAAAAGAAGACATAACAGGAAGCGATGTGGGAAAATTCATCATCTATTCCGATATCTGTACCTACAGGGCACAGAAGAATGATGAGGACTTCCCCGACGACAAGAAAATAACTCAGGATATGCTGGATCAGCTTATGGAAAGGATCGGCACCTATGAGGAAGCCGATGTGCTGGAGTGCTATGTTCAGCTACAGAATTTCGTGAAGTATGCTCAGGCTATATCCTATGCCTACAATCAGCAGGCTCAGAACGGTTTCTGCCGTCTGCTGATGTACATGACACAGGCTCAGCAGGTGGAGCACGCAAGACGCATGATCGAGCTTCTGCCGATGATAATGACAGAATCGCAGTTCAATGAGATGCGTAACCCCGGGGAGCTTGCAAGGCTCAGGGGAGTTGCTATCGTTGCTAATAATTTCCCGTGCCGACCAAAATGCCTTGACGCACAGGATCACTTCATCGAGCCTGAGATAGACTGCTTTCAGGAAATGATGAGCCTTGAACATGCTGAGACTATGGCGGACAAGATTGAGTATTTCCGCAATGATCTCATGCTGGACGGTCTGAGATATCAGAATGCCTACAACAAGCTGTTCGAGCTTATCGCTGAAAGGATAGAGATACCCGAGTTTACGGTGTTCTGCACAGACACCTCCGAGCTTGCGGAGCAGATAGAAGCCTTCAACGCACAGAGAGCCGATATGGAGAACGAGATAGCAGGGGAGGGGGAGGAATACGAGAACAAGAAGCGTATACTCCATGAGATATTCCGCCCCATCGATCTGGGGGAGATCGAGATATCCGAAAGTGCTGTTGAGGCTGTAAGGGAGCGCCTTGACGATATAAGGGTGTTCCGCACACAGATGAACGATCTTGTAAAGCTGCTCTTGCCTGACAGGAGGAAATAAATGGGATACAGGAAAGGAATTGACGGTGCATCATCATCAGTGGGAAAGGTACTTGAAACCAGTCTCCACGTTAATTCTGTTTCAAGAAATGCGTTTCGTATCATGAAGCAGTCATCTGCCATGAATAAGCTGTCAACGCTGAAAATGACGCAGAAAATGCTGAACGGTGATGATGCAGTATGCATAGAAAAGGATAATCTGAAAATATCCTTTGAAAGCCTTACAGATCTGGGGGCAGGGCTTAAAACCACAACACACAGGCTTGCTGACGCACTTATGATAAAGTTCACGGAAATGGGCTCTAAGGAACAGGTGGTCATGCTTTCTCTTGACGAGTATATGAGGCTGTGCGAGCTGAAAAACTCCACCGAAATGAGAAAGCAGGTCAATGCAGACTTAAAGACACTGAGAAATATGCGTGTCAGCTTTCAGAGATCTTCAAACAGGGAGCAGAGCATGGAGGATATAAAGCTGTGCAGTGAGGTCAAGATAAAGAATAATATCATCTTCTTCACTTTCAGCCCCGAGTTTTTCATAATCATGAAAACCATGCCCGTTATGCCGTACCCTGAGAAGCTGTTTCGGATAAACCTGAAAAAGAATCCCAACAGCTACTACTTTCTGAAGAAGATATCCGAGCATAAAAAGATGAACTACTTCAAGAAAAATGCGGATACCCTCAGTGTGAAAACGCTTCTCGGGTGCACTCCCGAGCTTCCGTCATACGATGAAGTGGTGAATACAGACAGAGCTGTGGGAAGAAGGATAATCGAGCCCTTTGAGCGGGATATGAATGAGCTTTCCGATCTGCTGAGATGGGAATACTGCCATTCCAACGGCACAAAGCTCACGGATGAGGAGCTTGTGAACTTCAATTATCACATTTTCTACGGCTTGCTTATAAAGATAAAGTGGCATACCTACCCTGAGCTGTCAAGGAAGAAGAACAAGACTGCAAAGAGCAAAAAGGCAGCCGCTTCATAATCAATATAATAATAAAAAAGCAGCGAAGCTGCGTCACACGGCTGTTTAACAAGTACTCCCCTCGGCTTGACCGACGAAATAATTATCAATATTTATACTCGGCGCTACAGCAAAATATACAGAGTATGCGCCGTAGAAATTCCAAAGAACAAGGAAAACTTTTGAAAGCATACTTTGTGTATGGTGAAAAAGTTTGACGCAGTTATTTGGAATTTATACAAGCATAAATGTAT
>JAFVBU010000009.1 GCA_017479805.1 Ruminococcus sp. | reverse complement strand
CAACGGTGACGTTAACCTCAACGGTAACGGTATCACAAACGCTGATGCTCTTGCAATCCAGAAGTATATGCTCAAGCTCGTTACAGAGCTCCCTGAGTCATACAAGTAATAATTTACAAATAATGTTCAAACGGTTTAAAGAGGACGCTTCGGCGTCCTCTTTTTCTTGCCCGAGCTGGCGTCAGCTCGACCACACTCACGCTCCCACTCGCAAAGCTCGTTTAGTCTCTGCGGGGAAGGGAGTCTGATTTCGCTCGCTGACGTAAATTTTGGGGGCGTTGATTTAGGGGCACGAGCTGGCATCAGCTCGACCACGCTCACGCTCCCACTCGCAAAGCTCGTTTAGTCTCTGCGGGGAGAGGAGTCTGATTTCGCTCGCTGACGCAAATTCGGGGGGCGTGCGTTCCGCCGCCCGTGGATCACGATTAAATTTGCGGTTATAATATGTAGGGGAGGGCGCCCTCGCCCTCCCGACGCTGGTCGCATTGTAACTTTATGGGACGTCGAGGACGCCGTCCCCTACAATTGGTTACAACAACTCGCATTATAGCCAACGGGCGGCGAAACGCCGCCCCTACTACTTTCTACTTTCTGATTACTACTCACTACTAACTGCTCACTAAAAACTCATACACTAATCTAAAAAAATCGCTTGCATTTCCGGTGAAAAGGTGTTATAATAATATAATAGCATAGTTATGCGAAAAAATATAAAAAGAAAGCAGGAGATACCGTGCTGAAAAGTATGACAGGCTACGGCAGAGCGCAAAAAATACTGAACGGGCGTGATATCCTCGTTGAGATCCGCTCCGTAAACCATAGATATTACGAATATTCTTCAAGGATCCCCCGTGCATATAATTATATTGACGAAAAGCTGAAGGCTTTACTTAAAAATTCTATCTCACGTGGTAAGGTGGAGGTAGCTGTAACTATCAACAACATCGAGGGCAAGGATACCGAGATCGCTATTAACAAAGGTACCGCAGAGGGCTATGTTCAGGCTCTCAGAAGCGTTTCTCAGGAACTGGGGCTGGATGATGACCTCACTCTCTCCAAGCTCATCAAGCTCCCCGATATCTTCACCATCCAGAAAACTCCCGACGACGAGGAACAGGTCTGGAGTGACGTTGCCGAGGTTGCTGAGGAAGCTGTTGCAAAATTCGTGGAAATGCGTACCATCGAGGGTCAGCGCCTCAGAACAGATATCACCGAAAAGGCTGACGGCATCCTCAGAATGGTCATGGAGGTGGAGAGACTTTCTCCCATCACTGTTGAAAACTACCGTTCGAGACTTTACAAGAAGCTCAGCGAGATACTGGAAAGCAAAGACATCGACGAGCAGAGGATAATCACTGAGGCTGCTGTTTTTGCCGAGAAAATCGCTGTTGACGAGGAAACTGTCCGCCTGAGGAGCCACATCTCTCAGCTCAAGACCATGCTCGGCTCGGACGAGGCTGTGGGACGTAAGCTGGACTTCATCGTGCAGGAAATGAACCGTGAGGTCAACACCATCGGCTCAAAGGCTCAGGATCTCAACGTGACCAAGATCGTTGTGGACATGAAGGCTGAGATCGAGAAGATACGTGAGCAGATTCAGAATATTGAGTAAAATATGAAACTTGTAAATATCGGTTACGGAAATATGGTCTCCGCCGAAAGGATAGTCTCCGTGGTAAGCCCCGAATCTGCGCCTATCAAAAGGCTCATTCAGGAAGCCCGTGACGACGGCAGAGCCATTGACGCAACCTTCGGAAGAAAAACAAGGGCCGTGCTTATCATGGACAGCGGACATATCATCCTTTCGTCCCTGATAACCGACACTCTTGCGGCAAGAATAAATGGTTCAGGAGGATCAGATGACAATGAATAAGGGCAGACTTATCGTCTTTTCCGCTCCCTCGGGCTGCGGCAAAGGTACTATGCTGGAGCAGATACTCAAAAATGAGGACTTCTGCGTTTCCGTGTCAGCCACCACAAGATCACCCCGTGAGGGCGAGGTTGACGGAGTGAACTACTACTTCATCAGCAAGGACGAATTCACCGAGCGTATCGGCGAGGGGAAATTCCTCGAATACGCAGAATACTGCGGAAATTTCTACGGAACTCCTATGGATAAGGTAAATGAAATGCTGGAAAAGGGCAAAAATGTTATCCTTGAAATTGAGGTACAGGGTGCAATAAAGGTAATGCACAAGCGCCCCGACGCACTTTCCATTTTCATCGCTCCGCCGTCCATTAATGAGCTTCGCCGCCGCCTGCACAAGAGGGGCACTGAGACTGACGAGGTCATTGAACAGCGTATCGCTCAGGCTTCAAACGAGGTGGCTCTTGCTGCGAAGTACGATTATATCATCGTCAACGATGCTCTGGAGGACGCTGTTGAGGACTTTTTCCACGTTGTCCGTGCGGAACAGCTCAGAGCCGACAAGCGCCCCGAGATAATCGCTGACATCATAAGAAATTCGTGAAACTGCACTCATATCAAGTGCTGAATATATTTTAGAGGTGTTGAATATGCTTAGACCCGCTGTAAATCAGATCATTTCAAAGAACGAAAGCTGCTATTCACTGGTTATCGCTGTTGCAAGGCGTGCAAGAGAGATAGCTGACGAGCTTTACGAAAAGGGCGAGACCCTTGAAGAAAAGCCCGTAAAAACTGCCGTTGAGGAACTGGCAAGCGGCAAGTGCAAGATAGTTAGCACTGCTCCTGTCAGCAACGAATAATGCCCCTTATTGCGGAAACATCCGTCAGCGGAACAGCCTATTCCTTTGATATGCTGTTCAGCTACGCTGTGCCCGAGGGCATGGCGGCTTGCGAGGGCTGCCGTGTGCTCGTCCCTTTCGGACGTGGCAACAGACGGCGTATCGGCGTTATCATGAAGCTCACCGAGGGCAGTACGGACGGTCTGAAATCCCTTGTTTCACTTGTGGATGAGATCCCCGTTATCTCACGGGAACTTCTTGACCTTGCCGTTTATCTCAGCGAGCAGACCTACTGCACCTATTTTGATGGGGTGAAGGCTATGCTTCCGCCTGCCATGAGTGTCAGCACTAAGGAAAGGTTTGAGTTAGTCAAAAATTTCACATACTTTTCGTCCCTTTCCGATGAAGCACAGGAGCTGCTGGAAATCCTCCGTGATATGGGCGATAACGGGAAGATAAACGAATATCTTGCCGAACATACCGAGAAGTACGGCAGACGGCTCGTTGATGAGCTGTGCGATGGGGGAGCTGTAAGCTCCGACAACGTTTTCCGACAGGCTGTGGGCGATGCTGCAATGAAAATGGTTCGCCTGACCGATGAGTACCTGTCCGCTCCCGACGGCTTCAAGCTCACTCCGAAGCAGAAGACAGTTGCAGATTTTCTCATAGAATACGGTGCAGCCGCTGTAAAGGAAGCTGCCTATATGTGCGGTGTTACGCCGACTGTGGTGAAGCGCCTTATCGCAAACGGAGCGGCTGTTGAGTACGACATGGAGGTTTTCCGCCACGTTGACGACGGTTCGGAGGAAAAAGCCGACCCTGAAAGCATCGTCCTGTCCGAGGAACAGCAGGCTGCCCATGATGCGGTGCTTGCGAAAATGTTCGAGCACAAGGCAGGTGCATTCCTGCTTCACGGCGTCACGGGAAGCGGCAAGACCTCGGTATTCGAGAAGCTCATCTCCGATACCATAAAAATGGGCAGACAGGCTATGCTCTTGATACCCGAAATAGGACTTACTCCCCAGATATTGAGCCGTTTCCGCTCACTTTTCGGCGAACGGGTGGCGGTGATACACAGCGGTCTCTCACAGGGACAGCGTCTGGACGAGTACAAAAGAATAAAAAAAGGCGGAGCGGACATCGTTATCGGTACGAGAAGCGCCGTTTTTGCGCCTTTGGACAATATCGGCATCATCATAATCGACGAGGAAGGGGAGCGCTCCTACAAGTCGGACAGCTCTCCGAGGTATATGACCCATGATATCGCCAAAAAGCGCTGCGCCCACCACAACGCAGTGCTCCTTCTTGCCTCGGCAACTCCGTCGGTGGAAAGCTACTACCTTGCGGAAAAAGGCGTATACAAACTGCTGGAGATGAAAAAGCGCTACAGCACTTCTCCGCTGCCCGAGGTCAGCATAGTGGATATGAACATCGAGCGCATGGACGGCAACAAGACGGAATTCAGCCGAAAATTGGCGGATGAACTGAGCCGCAACCTGCAAAACGGCGAGCAGTCCATTCTTCTGCTGAACCGCCGTGGCTACCACACGGTCATAAGCTGCTGCGACTGCTACAGTCCCGTGTACTGCCCGAACTGCTCCGTTCCGCTGACCTACCACAAGAAAAACGACAAGCTGATGTGCCACTACTGCGGCTACGTCAGCGAGAGGGTGACGGTCTGCCCCGAGTGCGGCTCGGAAAGGCTGAGGAATATGGGCTTCGGCACTCAGAAGCTGGAGGAGGAGCTGTCTGTTTATTTCCCGGCAGCAAGGGTGCTGCGTATGGATGCGGACACCACTTTTTCCCGATATTCCTACGAAAAGAACTTCTCGGACTTCCGTGAGGGCAAGTACGACATAATGATAGGCACTCAGATGATAGGCAAGGGACTGGATTTCCCAAACGTCACGCTTGTGGGCGTGCTTTCCGTTGATAAAGCACTGTTTGCAGGGGACTTCCGAAGCTACGAGCGGACGTTCTCGCTGATAACTCAGGTGGTCGGCAGAGGCGGACGAGGCGAAAAACAGGGCAGAGCGATACTCCAGACCTTTATGCCCGAGCACTACATCATGAACCTTGCCGCACAGCAGGACTACAAGGGCTTCTACAACGAGGAAATAGCCATCCGCCGAGCTATGATATTTCCGCCCGTGTGCGATATGGCAGTATTCTGCTTTGCCGCAAACGACGAAATATCGGTAATTAAAGGCTCGGGAGCGGTGCTGGAGCTGATGAAGAAAAGACTTGACGAGCTGAAGCCGAAAACTCCCATCCGTGTGCTCGGCCCCGTAAGAGCCTCGTACGGAAGAATAAACGGAAAGTTCCGATACAGAATAATAATGAAATGCAAAAATAATGCCGAGATCCGTGGCTTCATCAGCGCTCTGCTGAAAGAAGCGCCGAAAATTGCGGATATGAAAGGCGTTTCCCTCTATGCCGACATGAACGGCGATGTGGGGGTATGAACCTATGAAAGGAATTTTGAAATGGCACTGAGAAAAATTTTAACAGACAAGGACGAAAGTCTCCACAGAGTCTGCAAGCCTGTTGATAAGTTTGACGAAAAACTGGCTACACTTTTGGATGATATGCACGAAACTCTCGACAAGGCTCAGGGTGTGGGACTTGCTGCTCCCCAGATCGGTCTTTGCAGAAGAATATTCATCATGCACCTTGAGGAGGGCAGCTTCGAGTGCATAAACCCCGAAGTTACGCAGAAAGAGGGCAAGCAGAGAGTGCAGGAGGGCTGCCTTTCCTGCCCGAATGTGTGGGGATACGTTACCCGTCCCATGAAGTGCCATCTCAAAGCGCAGGACAGACACGGCAACTGGTTCGAGCAGGACTTTGAGGGACTGGGCGCACAGTGCACCTGCCATGAAAATGACCACCTTGACGGTCACGTATTTACCGAGATCGTGGAGGAATTCTTCGTTCCCGAGGAGGAATGAGCATGAAGATTGTATTTATGGGAAGCCCCGAATTTTCCGAGCCTTGCCTGAAAGTTCTTGCGGAGAGCAAGCATGAGGTGGCAGCGGTGTTCACTCAGCCCGACAAGGCGAGGGGCAGGCGTGGAAATCAGCTTGTGCCAACTGCTGTCAAGGCGGCGGCGCTGGAGTACGGCTATGAGGTGTACCAGCCCCTTTCGCTGAGAAAGGGCGAGGACGCTGAGACTTCCATGAAAATTTTGAACGATATTGCTCCCGACCTTATCGTTGTCACCGCCTACGGACAGATACTCCCGAAAGAGGTGCTGGAGCTGCCGAAGTACGGCTGTATCAATATCCACGCTTCACTTTTGCCGAAATACAGGGGTGCAGCGCCTATCAATTGGGTCATTCTCAACGGCGAGACCGAGACAGGCGTAACCTCAATGCAGATGGGCGAGGGACTTGACACAGGCGATATGCTCATCAAAAAAGCCACAAAAATAGGCGAAAACGAGACCTATGAGGAGCTGTACGCAAGACTTGCCGAAATGGGCGGAGAGGTGCTTGCGGAGACTCTTGAAGCTGTGGAGAACGGCACTCTCGCTCCCGAGTCTCAGGACGACTCGCTTTCCTGCTATTCCCCTATGATTCGCAAGGAAATGAGTGCTCTGGACTTTAATAAGTCCGCCGCAGAAGTGCACAATACCATCCGTGGTGTGACGGGCTTCACTATGCTGGACGGCAAGAGATTAAAGGTATATAGATCGGAAATTTCGGACAATATTGCTCCCGATGCTCCCAACGGCAGTATCGTGGACGAGAAGAAATTCGCAGTAAAGTGCGGCGACGGACAGGCTGTCATTTTCACCGAAGTTCAGCCCGAGGGCAAAAAGCGCATGGCTGCTGCGGACTTCCTCCGTGGCAAAAAGCTCACAAAGGGCGAAATACTGGGAGGCGGGCAATGAACGGACTGATATACTTCCTCATAATGCTGATACTTCCGCTGATCGCTGAGATCTACGTCAAGGTCGTGTTCAAAAAGTACAGCAAGGTCGCAAATGCACGTGGGATCACCACTGAGCAGGTGGTGAGACAGATACTGGACAGCAACGGGCTTTACAACACGAAGATCGGCTTCAACGAAGGAAATCTCAGCGACTGCTACGACCCGAGAACAGATCAGGTCAACCTTTCAAGGTCAACATCGGGAAAGACATCCGTTGCGGCTATCGGCGTTGCCGCTCACGAGTGCGGTCATGCCTGCCAGCACGCTGAAAAGTACCTGCCTATCGTGGTTCGCTCGGCAATAGTTCCCGTTACCAACATCTGTTCGAGATTCTGGTATCTGGTGTTCCTCATAGGCGTTCTGCTCAGCAATATGACCATCGGCACAAATCTTATATTTGCGTCCGTCATCATGTTTGCGGCAGTTGTGGTGTTCCAGATAGTGACGCTCCCTGCGGAGCTCGACGCAAGCAGACGTGCCATGAAGACCCTCGAAAGTCAGGGTATCCTCGAAGCTGAGGAGCTCCCGATGGCTCGCAAGGTGCTGACCGCTGCGGCTCTCACTTACGTTGCAGGGCTCGTTGTTTCCATCATGCAGCTTCTGCGCCTGCTCGGCCTTTCAAGGAGGAGATAATGACGGAACCACGCTATCTTGCGGCAAAGCTGCTTGACGAGACTTTCAGGCGGTCGGGCTACTCGAACCTCGTCCTCGACAGCGGCATGAGCAGAGCAAATATGACGAAATATGAGGACAGAAAGCTGTGTACCGCCATTTATTACGGCGTTATCGAGAGGAAGATAACCCTCGACTATATCATCAGCGGACTTTCCGCAAGACCCATTGACAAGCTGGACAGCATAGTTCTCAACATTCTCCGCTGCGGCATCTATCAGTTGCTTTATATGGACAGTATCCCCGATAATGCGGCAGTAAACGAGAGCGTGAAGCTGGCAAAGCAGTTTCGCAAGACCAGTGCTTCGGGCATGGTCAATGCTATTCTCAGAAATTTTATCAGAGTCGGTAAAAAGTTTGAGCTTCCAAAGGGCGGAATTGAACAGATGTCTGTTAAATATTCTGTGCCAACTCCACTGATAGAGAGCCTTATCAAAGACTACAGCAGGGAGCTTGCGGAGGATATTTTTGCGGATTCTCTCGGCCCTGCGCCGATGTTCGTAAGGGTGAACAAGATCGCTGAGGAGATTCAGGAGCGGAAATTCACCGAAATGTGGGGCAAACCCGACGAGGCAAGGTATATCTTTGAGAAGTCGCCCTATCTGCCGTACTGTTACAAGGTTTTCGACAATATGGGGCGCTATAACATCGAAAACAGCGATATGTTCGAGCTGGGGATGTTCCACGTGCAGGACTTGGCTTCGCAGCTTTGCTGTGCGGCAGTTGCCCCAACGGAGAATGATATTGTTCTGGATATGTGTGCCGCCCCCGGGGGAAAGACCTTCACTATGGCGGAAATGATGGACAATAAGGGTAAGATCTACGCTTTCGACCTCCATGAGCAGCGTGTGGGACTTATCAAAAAAATGGCTGAGCGCTTGTATCTGGAGAATATCACCGCCGAGGCAAGGGATGCGACGGTATTCTATGAGGATATCCCGAAAGCCACGAAGATACTTTGCGATGTGCCCTGTTCGGGGTACGGAGTTATCAGGAAGAAGCCCGAGATAAAGTACAAGCCCTTGACGGACTTTGAGCGTCTGTCCGAGGTGCAGTACAAAATAGCCGAAAATGCGCTGAATTATTTAGCTGAGGGCGGAGAGATGGTGTACTCCACCTGCACTGTCCGAAAGGCGGAGAATGAAGAAGTGGTGGAAAGACTGCTGGCGAACCATCCCGAGCTGGAGCTTGCAGAGCTTCCCGAGCCGCTGGGCAGCGTATTCAAGGGCGGCATGGCAGCCATCTTCCCGAAACACTTCGGCAGCGACGGATTCTTTATAGCGAAACTGCGGAAGAAGTAAGTAGTGAGTAGTAAGCAGAGATCAGTGTTGTGTAAATTCGGAATTCGGAATGCGGAATTCGGAATTGCGGTGTCCCCTTACGGGGACGATCAATAAATCAATTATTTAAATCTGTCAGCGTAAGCTGACACAATAATTCCGAATTCCGAATTATGAATTCCGAATTGAAAGAAAGGGGTGAGCGGTTGGATAAAACTGACATTCTGAGCATGACTTTGCCTGAAATCGAAAAAGTTTTAACTGAACTTGGAGAGAAAAAATTCAGGGCAAAACAAATATTCCGGTGGCTCCATGTTAATAGAGTATTCGATTTCGACAAAATGACTGATATATCTATCCAATTGAGAACAGTCCTGAAAGAAAATTTTTGTATAAAAGGGATATTTGTTGAAAAAAGGCTTGAATCTTGTATGGATAATACTGTAAAATATCTGTATAGGCTTTCAGACGGGAACTTTGTCGAAACTGTTCTCATGGAGTACAATTACGGTCACAGTATTTGTGTGTCCACTCAGGTGGGCTGCAAGATGGGCTGTAACTTCTGTGCTTCCGCCATTGCAGGCTATGTCAGAGACCTTACCCCCTCAGAGATACTCATGCAGATATACGAGACCGAGAAGAACTCGGGTGTCCGTGTTTCGGGCGTGGTGCTCATGGGTATCGGCGAACCGTTGGACAACTACGATAATGTAGTAAGATTCCTCAGCCTCCTTTCCGATAAAAACGGAAACAATATGAGCCTGAGACACGTGTCACTGTCCACCTGCGGCATAGTGCCGAGGATCTGCGATCTGGCACAGCTGAAACTGGGCATTACCCTGTGCATTTCGCTTCACTGCCCCGACAACGAGGGACGGAGCAAGATAATGCCCGTAAACAAAAAATACAACATAGAAAGCCTTATTACAGCCTGTAAGGACTATATTGCCGCTACAGGCAGACGCATCACCTTTGAGTATGCCGTCATCGACGGAGTGAATTGCTCCGACAGTGACGCTGACGCTTTAGCCGACCTCCTCCGTGGCATGAACTGCCATGTGAACCTGATACCTGTTAATAAGGTAAAGGAGAGAAGCTACCGCACTGCCCGTTCGGGAGTTGCCGACTTTGCCAAGCGCCTCGAAAAAAGAGGCATAAACGCAACTGTCAGACGTACCCTCGGAAGCGATATCGAAGCTGCCTGCGGACAGCTAAGGCGTGATGCGGCTAAAAGCAGCGAAAAGAACGGAGGTGCGGAGATTTGAGATCCCGTTTCGCCACGGATATAGGTCTTGCCCGTGAGGAAAATCAGGACTCTGTAAGATGCGAATACTTCGGGCATAATATCCTCGCAGTTGTCTGCGACGGCATGGGCGGCGAAAGAGCAGGCAAGGAGGCAAGCTCCATTGCTGTTGAGGAATTCTTCCAGCGGTTCTCCGCAGGGTATTCCCAGAGCCTTACCGACGAAGATATAAGAACTCTCCTTATTTCCTCGGTATCTGCCGCTAATTCCGTTATCTACACGAGAGCAAGGTTCGATTTCAAGAACTTCGGCATGGGCACCACCCTTGTTGCCGCTTTCGTTACGGAGCATTCGGTCTTTATCATAAACGTGGGGGACAGCAGATGCTATCTCATCACAAAACAGGGACTCAGGCAAGTCACCGAAGACCATAATTACGCTATGGATCTCTACAAGCACGGCAAGATCACCCGTGAAGAACTGGAGACCCACCCTCAGAGACATATGCTCATCAGGGCTGTAGGTGTTGAGAAAACCGTTACAGCCGATACTTTTGGCTTTGAGTTTGAGGATAAGATCAGTCTGCTGCTCTGCTCCGACGGCCTTTCGGGCTATTGCAGCGACGATGAGATATATGACGTTATCACGCACTCCACCTTCGATAACGTCGCAGACGAACTTATTAATTTAGCCCTGAAAAAGGGCGGCCGTGACAATGTGACCGTTGCGGTAATCTCTGATTAAACGCAGGAGGAAAGGATATGGATAAGAACATTGGCAAAAAGCTCGACGGAAGATACGAGATAACCGAGCTTATAGGCGTCGGAGGCATGGCTGAGGTCTACAAGGGCATCGACGTCATCGACAACAAGACTGTTGCGATAAAAATACTGAAAAAGGAGTTCGCAGAGAACGAGGAGTTCCTCCGCCGCTTCAGAAACGAGAGCAAGGCTATCGCAGTCCTCTCTCACCCGAATATCGTCAAGATCTACGATGTGGGCTTCTCAGAGAAGATACAGTACATCGTTATGGAATATATCGACGGTATCACCCTTAAAGAGTATATCGAGGAAGAAAAGGTGCTCACATGGAAGGATACCGTTCACTTCGTTATCCAGATCCTCCGTGCTCTCCAGCACGCTCACGATAAGGGCATCGTTCACAGAGATATCAAGCCCCAGAACATCATGATGTTCACCGACGGCACTATCAAGGTCATGGACTTCGGCATTGCCAAGTTCGCCAGCGAGCAGGGCAAGACGGCTACAGATCAGGCTATCGGAAGCGTACACTATATCAGCCCCGAGCAGGCAAGCGGAAGCGTTACAGACGCAAAGAGCGATATCTACTCCGTAGGCGCTATGATGTACGAGATGCTCACAGGTCAGAAGCCCTTTGACAGCGATAACCCCGTTGCTATCGCAGTTATGCACATGAAGGACATCCCCGAGAGACCGAGAGCTCTTAACCCCGATATCCCCGACGGTCTGGAGGAGATCGTTCTCAGAGCTATGGAAAAGGCTCCCGAGGACAGATACCAGTCCACAGGCGATATGATCGCTGATATAGAGGCATTCAAGTCCAATCCTTCCATCACCTTCGGCTACTACACCGAGGATACAGGCGATTCCGACGAGGACTACATCACTGACGGCTACGGCAGCGATGTTGAGACAGAGAGCCCCGAGGAAGTACAGAACGCCTACGCTGCAAAGACTCCCGCTTACGCAGGCGCTATGGCAGGCGGACGTTCAATGGGCGGCGGACGCTCGGGCAGAAGATATGCCGATGAAACTCCTGCCGATTACCTCGACGATGAGTATTACGACGAGGACTACGATGACGAGGAGGAGGAAGAGGAGCGCTCATCACTGGTCGTTCCCGTGCTCACAGGTATCGTTATCGTTGTGCTGGTTGTCGCAGTTATTTTCGTTGCAACTATCCTCAGCGGCTACCTCAAAGGCAACGGCGGCAGAAGCGATTTCACTATGCCCGATTTCTACGGCTGGGATTACAACATCGCTGTAAGCCAGTACGGAAACAACATTAAGTTCGAGGTTGAAAGCTCGGAATACAACGAAGCAGACGAAAACACCATCATCGAGCAGAGCATCGACCCGGGCGCTGAGTTCAACAAGGGCGATACACTTAAAGTTAAGATATCAAAGGGCATGGAGACCGTTGAGATTCCTCGTCTGAGAGAGCTCAATCAGGAGCTTGCAAAGGCACAGCTCAAGGAAAGAGGTCTTGAATGTGAAGTTATCAAGACTTCCGATGCTGAGATACAGCAGGGCTACGTTATCAAGTCCGAGCCGGGCGAGGGCACAGAGGTCCACAAGGGCACAAAGGTCGTCCTCTATGTAAGTATGGGCGCAAATGCTGAGCAGGTAGTAGTCGAGGACTACACAGGCAGAACAGCAGACGACGCAGCAGTTATGGCATCCTACAAGGGTCTGAAGCCAAGAACAGAGCCTGTTCCTTCATACGAAAAGGAAGGCACAGTCGTTGACCAGCAGCCTAAGAAGGACGAAAAGGTAGAGGGCGGCAGCGAGATCATCCTCTATGTTTCAAACGGTACAACACCTGACGGCGAGATCCCGTTCACTATCTACTTCCCTGAGGGAGCTAATGGACGTTTCGCTATCGACTTCATCCTCAAGAGCGCAGACGGCAAGACAGATACAGAATCCTCACCGACTATCCTCGTTCCTGAAATGAGCAATCATACTCAGAACATCAAGGGCTCGGGCGAAGACGTAAATGTTACAGTCGTTCTTTCAAATATGAACACTAACCAGAGAGCTAACATCGGTCAGTACAAGTTCAACTTTGCTACCGGCAGCGTTACAAAGGAATCCGAGGACGTAGAGGGCGCATTCCGTGCAGTAGGCGGATTTACAGATCAGCCTGCAACAGAAGCTCCGCAGGAACAGCCTCAGGAACAGCAGCAGGATCCTTATCAGGAACCTCAGCAGACTCCATCCGAGGAAACTCCTACAGAGGATAACTTAGTTCATCAGGGCAGAGTAGAGGGTCAGACAGGCTTCTACGATGACAACGGCAACTGGCAGTTCTATCCGGGATTTGCTGATTGATGAGCGGTTCTGCTAAAAGCGGAATAATAACGAAATGCTTAGGGGGACTCTACACTGTAGAGTCCCCTGATGGTATTTATGAGTGTAAAGCAAGGGGAATTTTCCGCAACAGAGGAATAAGCCCCTGTGCAGGCGACAGAGTGACGCTGGAAAACGGCGTTATCACCGAGATCTGCGACAGGAAGAATTCCATAATAAGACCGCCCCTTGCAAACCTTGACCAGCTTATATTCGTGGTGTCCACCTGCTCGCCTGCGCCGAACTATCTGATACTTGATAAGTTCATCGCCATCGCCGAGTACAAGGGCATAACCCCCGTGGTGGTCATTACCAAGACCGATCTGGGCGACAGCACCGAGATAAAGGAGATATACGGAAATATCGGCATCGAGGTCATTCCGTGGACTACGAAAAAGCCGATACTGTTGACAGGGTCAGGGAGATACTTACGGGGAAGATAAGCGCTTTTACGGGAAATTCGGGTGCTGGCAAGTCCACGCTTCTCACTGCCGTGGACAGCACATTGAATATCCCCACAGGCGAGATAAGCCGAAAACTGGGACGTGGACGCCATACAACACGCCATGCCGAGCTGTACAAGCTGGCGGAGGGCGGTTATATCGCCGATACCCCGGGATTTTCCACATTCGAGACAAACAGGTACGACATAATCCGCAAGGACGAGCTTGCAGGCTGTTTCCGTGAGATGGACGAGTACATCGGTCAGTGCCGTTTCAGCGACTGCGCCCATATCTGCGAGAAAGGCTGTGCGGTGGTGGAGGCAGTCGAGCAGGGGAAGATTTCCCGAAGCCGCCACGAAAGCTACAAGACCATGTACGAGGAAGCGAAGCAGATAAAGGAGTGGGAACTGAAATGAGCAGATGCGCTATATTTGCAGGAGGGGATATGCCAAATGGCAAGCCCTTTGATATGCCCGAATATTACGATGTTTACAGTTGTTTCATCTGTGCGGACAGCGGCTACAGGCATACTCTGCGGCTGGGGATAGTCCCCGATATAATCATAGGCGATTTCGATTCCTACAGCGGTGAACTTCCCGAGGCGGCGGAGATAATACGCACCGTCCCCGAAAAGGACGATACCGACACTCTCATGGCACTGAAAAAGGCGATAGAGCTGGGCTACAAGGATATTTACCTGTTCGGCGCACTGGGCGGCAAGCGTATCGAGCACAGCATAGCCAATATCCAGACCATGATATACGCCCATGAGCACGGCTGTAAGCTGACCATACTGGGTGAAAGCGCCGTATATCTGCAAGGACAGGAGACCTGCCGATATGCTAAAGAGGAGGGCGGAAGCTATATGTCGGTATTTGCGCTGACAGGAAGTGCGGATATCGAGTATCCGAGGGGAGTGAAGTACCCTTTGGAGAATTACACCATGACACCCTCGTTCCCCATAGGTGTAAGCAACGAGATAACGAGTGGATATGCGGAGCTGAAAATAAAAAGCGGACTGGCACTGGTAATACTCACAGCCATGTAACAAAAAGCCGTCCCCCTGAATATACTGTCATAGTGGGAGACCACACTATACTTAAAGGGGGACTGCAAATGAAAGTAGTAGTAATACGAAGTCCGAGACTGCTTTCGGGAATCCTGAGAGCCATTTTCGGCATTAAGAAAAGTGAGTGATTTTCAGTAAACAGTAATCAGAAAGCAGAAATCAGTAAGGGCGGCTTTGAGCCGCCCGTGCTTTTTGCCTTATTTAGGTGTCAGGGGAATGCCTACATCGCCACGTTCCCTACAATCGGGTCATGTTAATTCGATCGTGACCGTCGGGCGGATGATATCCGCCCCTACAGCCTGACATCTTTTTCTCTGAACGACCGACAAAATGGGGCTTGAAAGTATCAGCGAAATATGATATAATAAAGTGTTAGCAATAATCGGGAGGCGATGTTTTGATCGACAACACCGCTGCCATTGAGCAGATAAAGTATAAATTCGCAGAAAAGTCACCGAAAGCCTATGTCAGGAGCTTCGGCTGTCAGCAGAGCGTTTCCGACGGCGAGAAGATAAAGGGACTGCTCGGGCTTATGGGCTGTCAGTTCACCGAGGACGAAAATTCGGCTGATATCATCATCCTCAACACCTGCGCTGTCAGGGAAAATGCCGAGGACAGAGTTTTCGGCATAGTCGGCAGCATGAAGAAGCTGAAGGAGCTGAAACCGTCCCTTATCATCGGCATTGCAGGCTGTATGACCGCTCAGAGCCATGTGGCGGAGAAGATAAAAAAGTCCTATCCGCAGGTGGATTTCGTCATGGGCACTTCTGCCATCAGCGCTTTGCCCCATCTTCTTCTGGAATGTCTGGAGGGAGCGAGGTTCTCGGCTGATATCGGGGAATATGACGACTTCTCCGCAGTCGTGCCGCAGATACGTGAAAGCGGCTTCAAGGCTTCCGTGCCTATCATGTTCGGCTGCAACAACTTCTGCACCTACTGCATAGTTCCCTATGTCAGGGGCAGAGAGCGGAGCCGAAAGCCTGAGGATATCATAAACGAGGTCAGGGGACTTGTCCGTGACGGCTATAAGGAGATAATGCTCCTCGGTCAGAACGTCAATTCCTACGGCAATGACCTTGAGGGCGAAATGAGTTTCCCACAGCTTCTGCGTGAGCTGAACAAGATCGACGGCGACTTCTGGATACGCTTCATGTCCTCGCATCCCAAAGATGCCACAAGGGAGCTTGCGGATGCAATTTTCGACTGCGAAAAGGTCGCAAAGCATCTTCATCTGCCTGTGCAGAGCGGCAGCAATGGCGTTCTAAGGCGCATGAACCGTAGATATACCGTTGAAAAGTACATGGAGACAGTTGACTATATCCGCAGCCGTGACCCCGGGTTTTCGCTGACCACCGACCTGA
Source organism: Ruminococcus sp. (assembly GCA_017479805.1). GTDB lineage: Bacteria > Bacillota > Clostridia > Oscillospirales > Ruminococcaceae > Ruminococcus. Next base: position 3,273 of record JAFVBU010000009.1, on the reverse strand, counting down.
TTATTGGTTTTCCCGATGAAAAGGATGAGGATTTTCAGGGAACGCTGGATATAATAAAGCGTGTGAGGTACGACAATATCTACTCGTTCATCTACTCAAAGCGCACAGGCACGAAAGCCGCTGAGATGGACGACCCCATATCCGACGAAGAAAAGGGAAAGCGTATGCGAAAGCTGCTGGAGGTGCAGAGGGAGATATCCACCGAGCACTACAAGCGTTTCATCGGCAAAAAACTGCGTGTTCTTGCGGACGGCAAGGCAAAAAAGCGTGAGGGCTGGCTGACGGGCAAGAGCAGCGAGTTCATCATAGTGGAATTTGAAGCCCCCGAGTCCCTCATAGGGCAGTTCGTGGACGTTGAGATAACCGACGCTATGAATTGGGCGGTCGTAGGAGTAATCAGTAAGTAGAAAGTAGTAAGTAGTAGGGGACGGCGTCCTCGACGTCCCGTAGATAACAATAAGACCAACGGCGGACACCGCAATTATGCATTATGCATTAAGAATTATGAATTAATTAAAAGGAGATTTTTGATATGGACGTTATTGAATTAACAAGAGAGCTTGGAAAGGCTATACAGCAGGATGACAGATTTATTGCTTACGATCTGGCAAAGCAGGCTAATGACAACGATACCGAGCTTCAGGCTGATATGGAGAGATTTTCTCAGCTCCGCAGCGAGCTTGGCAGCGCAATGAGCGCAGAAGAACCCGACAAGGACAAGATAGGCGAGCTTGACAAGGAGATCAAGACAGTTTATCAGAAGATAATGAAGAACCCTCACATGATAGTTTTCGAGGGTGCACAGCAGGCTCTTGAAAACCTCGTTAACAACATCCAGCAGATAATCACACTCTGCGCTAACGGTGAAGACCCTGCGACCTGTCAGCCTCAGACAAGCTCCTGCACAGGTTCATGCTCCACCTGCGGAGGCTGCGGCTAAGCCGCTGAGCAAGCGGCGGCGCATATCACGCTTCGCTCGCAGGCTCGCTTATTCTCTGCGGTGCGGTCAGTTTACTTTCACACGCTGTAATTTTTAAACAAATCTGAAATTTTGATTCATTCCCGTAAAGGACAAAATAAATTCTCAATTAATTATGCATTAAGCATTATGAATTATGAATTAACGAAAAGAAAGGTAAGGTTGAACCAATGGACATAGACAGAAGTAAAATTTCCCCAATGATGCGGCAGTATCTGGAGATGAAGGATAAGTACGAGGACTGCGTTCTCTTTTTCCGTCTGGGAGACTTTTACGAAATGTTCTTCGATGACGCTGTAAGAGTGTCGAAAGCTCTTGAGCTTACCCTGACAGGCAGAGACTGCGGACTTGAGGAACGTGCGCCTATGTGCGGTGTCCCTTACCATGCCGCTGATATGTACATCAAGCGCCTTATAGACTTAGGCTTCAAGGTGGCTGTGTGCGAACAGCTCACCGACCCTGCCGAGTCAAAGGGTATAGTTATCCGTGACGTTATCCGTGTTGTCACCCCCGGCACTCTCACCGACAGCAGTATGCTCGATGACGGCAGGAATAACTATATATGCAGTATCTACTACGATGAGGCGAACAAAGCCTGCGCCGTTGCTTCTGCGGATATTTCCACAGGTGAAGCCGCTCTCAGCACCTTTGAGGGCAAGGACATGGAGGCAGGCGTTATCAACGAGCTTTCAAGGTGCAGACCTGCCGAGGTCATATTCACCGAGAGCTTCCTTTCACTGAAAAATGTTGCGGACTTCATCAAGATAAGGCTTGAATGTGCGGTCACTCTCAGGGACAAGGAGTGCTTCATGCCCTCGGAGAGAAGAAGCGACGTTATGCAGGTTTTCGGCGTAAAGTCTATGGCTGAGCTGAATATCACCGACGACGGCGCCGACTGCTGTGCGGTGTGCGGACTTTTCGACTATATCAACGATACCCAGAAAACCACGGTATCACGCTTCACATCCATCGAGATTCTGGGCGGCGATGCTTTCATGGGGCTTGACCTTAATGCAAGGCGCAACTTAGAGCTTACGGAAACTCTCCGCAACAAGGAGAAAAAAGGCTCTCTGCTGTGGGTGCTGGACTCCACAAGAACTTCAATGGGACGCAGACTGCTGAAAAACTGGATAGAACAGCCGCTGAAAAGCCCTGCAAGGATAATTGAAAGACTGGACGCAGTTGATATCCTCTACAGGAACAGTGTTACTCTTGCGGACTTAGGCGACCTGCTTGACCGTGTGTACGACCTTGAAAGGCTTATGACAAAGGTCATGTACAAGAGCGCAAATCCCCGTGACCTCCGCTCACTTTCGGCTACGGCATTACAGCTTCCGCTCATCAAGCAGGAGCTGGCTAAGCTGAGCGGCTCGAAGCTGATAGACAGGTACAACTCCGAGATAGACACCCTTGAAGAAATGGTTAAGCTGGTGGAGAATGCCATAATGGACGAGCCTCCCGTGTCCGTCAAGGACGGCGGTGTTATCCGTGAGGGCTTCAATCAGGAGCTTGACGAGCTGAGACACATCATGGGTCACGGCAAGGAGATAATCGACGGAATAGAACAGCGTGAGAGAGAGGCTACGGGCATAAAGAACCTGAAAATAGGCTATAACCGTGTGTTCGGCTATTACCTTGAAGTCACACGCTCCTACTATGACCTTATCCCCGAGGGATGGATACGCAAGCAGACCCTTGCCAATGCGGAGAGATTCATCACCGAGGAGCTGAAAAATGCCGAAAATTCCATTCTCGGTGCAAAGGACAAGGCTCTTGCCCTTGAAGCGGATATTTTTGCAGAGGTGCGTGATTTCCTTGCAACAAAGCTGGAGGCTGTCCAGAAAACGGCTTCGGCAGTTGCGGCTGTTGATGTGCTCTGCTCCTTTGCGGAGGTCGCTCTGCGTAATCAGTACGTGAAGCCCGATATTTCCATTGACGGCGCTATAGATATCAAAGCAGGCAGACACCCTGTTGTGGAGCTTATGCTCACCGATGAGATGTTCGTGCCAAACGATATCTACATAGACAAAAAGTCCGACCGTATGTCCATCATCACGGGACCCAATATGTCGGGTAAATCCACATATATGCGCCAGACAGCGCTGATAGTCCTCATGGCTCAGATAGGCAGCTTCGTCCCTGCGGACAAGGCTAAGATATCCGTAGTGGACAAGATATTCACAAGAGTTGGAGCGTCCGACGACCTGACAGCAGGACAGTCCACATTCATGGTGGAGATGAGTGAGGTATCGGATATCCTGAAAAATGCCACCCCCGACAGCCTTGTCATCCTT
>JAFVBU010000060.1 GCA_017479805.1 Ruminococcus sp. | reverse complement strand
TGAACGTTTACAGCTGTTCCCCAAGAATATGGGATATCGTTATCTCTTCTGTATACGTTAGCTCTGGGGTTGTCCCATGAACGGAATACAGCCTTGATAGCGCCCATGAGCTGCTCCTTAGGATCGTCAGGGAAGTCAACACCGATCTTAGCCTTGTATTCAGCCTTGAACTGTGAAGCGAGCTTCTTGAGGTCGTCAGCGTCCAGCTCAACGTCCTGAGTAACGCCCTTTTCTTCCTTCATCTTGTCGATGAGTTCCTCGAAGTACTTCTTACCAACTTCCATAACTACGTCAGAATACATCTGGATGAATCTTCTGTAGCAGTCCCAAGCCCATCTTGGGTTATTTGACTTTTCAGCGATTGTATTAACAACTGTCTCGTTGAGACCGAGGTTAAGGATTGTATCCATCATACCGGGCATTGAAGCACGTGCACCTGAACGAACAGAAACGAGGAGAGGGTTCTCCTTGTCACCGAACTTCTTGCCTGTGATCTCTTCCATTTTTACGATATACTCGTTGATCTCAGCCATGATCTCCTCAGAGATTCCGCCATCCTCGTAGTACTGAGTACAAGCCTCAGTTGTGATAGTGAAGCCCTGTGGAACAGGGAGACCGATGTTTGTCATCTCAGCCAGGTTTGCGCCCTTACCGCCGAGAAGCTCTCTCATGTCGGCATTACCTTCAGAGAAAAGGTAACAATATTTGTTTGCCATTGGTGTATACCTCCATTTTTAACATTACCGAACGGGCTGTAAGAAAATACCTCCCGTTCCAGTTATTAATATTATACCATAACTGCAAGAGAAATGCCATATAGAATATGGTAAAATTATACTGTTGAAAAACGTTGAATTTATACAAAAATATTGTATGAATTTTAAATTTGAGAAAAAACACTTGCATTTATTGTTAAAGTATGTGAAAATAAATTATATAGTGTTATTTTCAGGAGCATATATCCGAGACCTTAGCCGTTAAGCGTGAGTGTAAGCTAACATCGGCTCTTATTTTAATAAGTCGCCGCAGGCTAAAGGCTCAAACAAGGTTAATTATAAAGAATGATATTAAAATACAGGAGGACATAAATAATGAACAAAGCAATAATCTTAGCAGGCGGACAGGGCAAGCGCATGAAAGCCGATATGCCCAAGCCCCTTTTCAAGGTTTTAGGCGAACCTATGCTGGAATGGGTAATATCAGCCTGTGAGGGCGCAGGAGTTTCCGATATCTGCGTTATCAAGGGATTCAAGGGCGAAATGATAGACGAGTACCTGAACGGCAGATACACCACCGCTTTGCAGGCTGAGAGACTGGGTACAGGTCACGCTGTAATGCAGGCTATCCCCTTTCTCAAAGAGGACGAAAGCGGCAATACACTGGTATTATGCGGCGATGCACCGTTCATCGATGCCGAGACTATCAGCGCTTCACTGGAAATGCACGAAAAGCAGAACAACGCAGTTACCGTTATAACCGCAGAGCTTGATGAGCCAAAGGGCTACGGACGAATCATCCGCACAAAGGACGGTATCAGCGGTATCGTGGAGGAAAAGGACGCTTCCGCAGAACAGCGCACTATCAAGGAGGTCAACTCAGGCGCATACTGGTTCAGGACTGCCGACCTCATCTCGCTTCTCGGCAAGATAACCTGTGACAACGCACAGAACGAGTATTACCTGACCGACACCATCTTCCTCGCTATCAAGGAGGGCAAGAACGCAGGCGCTTACAAGTCGGAGCACGCTGATATCATCAAGGGTGCTAACGACAGAAAAGACCTGCTTGAACTGAACGACTACGCAAGAATGGAAGTCATCGGCAAGCACCTTGCAAACGGTGTCGAGTTCATCTGCACAGACGGCGTAGTCATCGACAGACACGTTGAGATAGGCGCAGGCACACAGATACTCCCGGGCACTATAATCCGCAAAAAAACCGTTATCGGCAAGAACTGCAAGATAGGTCCCAACACTGTTGTTGAAAACTGCACTCTCGGCGACAACGTGAATCTCCATGCTGTACAGGCTTTCGAGTCCGTTGTAGAGGAGGGAGTTGCCATTGGACCTTATGTTCACCTCCGTCCCAATACTGTTATCAGATCGGGCGCTAAGATAGGCGACTTTGTTGAGATAAAGAACTCCACCGTAGGCGAAAAGACAGCCATTGCTCACCTCGCTTACATCGGTGATGCAGATATCGGAAAGAGAGCGAATATCGGCTGCGGAACAGTTACCGTAAACTATGACGGCATAGAAAAGAGCCGCTGTGTTATCGGTGACCACTGCTTCGTTGGCTGCAACACCAACCTCATCGCACCCGTAAGCCTCGGAAAGGGCGTATACACCGCCGCAGGCACAACAGTTACCCGTGACGTTCCCGATTACGCACTGGCTATCGACAGAGGCGTAATGAAGATAAACGAGGGCTACACCCTCCGCAAGCTCAAATCCCAGATAGGACATTCCCACATCAAAAACGAAAAGGACAAGAAGTGAGTGATTAGTTTGTAGGGGCGATGCCCACATCGCCCCTTGCCTTACGCAAAAACGAACATAGAGCCGAATCTTACGGGCGCTCGGAAAGCGCCCCTACTAAGCACTCACCAACTATTGCTCCACCAATTAACTCTTGAAGAATTATTGCGAAGGACTGGCAGTGAAAGACAAGGAAGAAAGTCGCAGGAATGCTGTCGCATTTCAAGACTTTCTGACGCAGTATTTCGCTGTCAGGACAAGCAAGAAAATTCAAGAGTTAGTTGGTGGAGCAATAACAACTCACTTAACTTATTAACCATTTTTTAACTTTTGACAAGGGGTATATTGAATACTGAAACTATTGCATGATCTTCCATTTAATGTTATAATGAGAGTATCATATATATGGGAAATGAAATATTTTACAAGGAGAAATATATATTATGAAGTATGGACATTTTGACCTCGAAAACAAGGAGTATGTCATCACCGATCCTGCCACGCCTGCACCGTGGGCAAACTATCTCGGTGATCCCGAATACGGCGCTATGATCTCCAACAACGCAGCAGGCTACAGCTTCGTTAAGTCAGGCGCAAACGGACGTATCTCACGTTTCCGCTTCAACTCCGATATGGCGCTCCCCGGACGCTATATCTACATCCGTGACAACGAGGACGGCGACTACTGGTCGGCTTCATGGCAGCCTGTCGGCAAGCCCCTCGACAAGTACAAGAGCGAATGCCGCCACGGTACTGCTTACACTGTTATTTCCGCTGAGTACGCAGATATCAAGTCCGAAGCTACCTACTACGTCCCCTACGGAAAGACATACGAGGTATGGCGCTGTAAGCTGACCAACAACAGCTCAAAGGAGAGAAAGCTCTCTGTTTTCGGCTTTGTTGAGTTTACCAACGAGGACAACTATGAGCAGGATCAGGTTAATCTCCAGTATTCACTGTTCATCTCTCAGACACAGCTCGTTGACAACCGTATCATGCAGACCATCAGCGAGAACGGCGGCAATGACCGCAGAGACCGCTTCCTCGGCGTTGTAGGCGCACCTGTTACCGCTGCAAACGGCAGTCTCAGCAATTTCATCGGCGCTTACAGAACTTACTCCAACCCTATCGCTGTTGAGCGTGGTCAGTGCGACAACGTTATGAACTTCAACAGCAACTCCTGCGGTGCACTCCAGAACGATATCACCCTCAAAGCAGGCGAGACTATCGAGCTTACCTACGTTATGGGTCAGCGTTCAAGTGAGGAAGCTGCTGCTATCCTCGACGAGTACAAGCAGGCAGGCAGAGTTGATGCCGATATCAAGCAGCTCAAGGACTACTGGCACGGTCAGCTCGAAAACTTCAAGGTAGATACACCTTCCGAGGAATTCAACAACATGATAAATGTATGGAACGCTTACCAGTGCTTCATCACTTTCATCTGGTCACGTGCCGCTTCATTCATATACTGCGGACTCCGCAACGGCTACGGCTACCGTGATACCGTTCAGGATATTCAGGGTATCATCCACCTTGACCCCGAGATGGCAGCAGAGAAGATACGCTTCATGCTCTCCGCTCAGGTAGACAACGGCGGCGGACTTCCCCTCGTTAAGTTCAACCACAACGCAGGTCACGAGACCTGCCCCGACGAGAACGACCCCAACAGCGTTTACGCAAAGGAAACAGGACATCCCTCCTACCGTGCTGACGACGCTCTCTGGCTGTTCCCGACTATAGTAAAGTATCTTGGTGAAAGCGGAAACAAGGGCTTCCTTGATGAAGTTATCGTATACGCAAACGGCGGCGAGGATACAGTTTACGACCATCTGAAAAATGCTGTACGCTTCTCAATGGAGCGTCTTGGTGCACACGATATGCCTGCCGGTCTCCACGCTGACTGGAACGACTGCCTCCGTCTGGGTGCAAAGGGCGAGTCCACATTCGTTGCATTCCAGCTTTACTACGCTATGAACGTTATCCGTGACATGGCTGAGGACAAGGGCGATACAGATTATATCAAGTACATCGACGATGCAAAGGCTAAGCTGGCTGCTGCTCTTGAAAAGTGCTGGGATGAGGACAGATACATCCGTGGTATCCGTGAGGACGGCACTATCGTAGGCGCTAAGAAAGACCCCGAGGCTAATATGTGGCTGAACCCGCAGAGCTGGTCTGTTATCTCAAAGTTTGCTTCAAAGGACAACGCTGAAAAGGCTATGAACAGCGTTCACGAGATACTGAACACTCCATACGGCGCAAAGCTCCTCGACCCACCTTACAAGAAGCACTACTTCGACGGCGCTCTCATGCACATCTTCAACGACGATACAAAGGAAAACGGCGGTATCTTCTCACAGTCACAGGGCTGGCTGATACTTGCTGAATCTCTGCTCGGACACGGCGACCGTGCATTTGAGTATTTCATGGAAAGCTCACCTGCTGCAATGAACGAAAAGGCTGAGATAAGAGTTATGGAGCCATACGTACACGGACAGTTCACCGAGTCAAAGGCTTCGCCTTTCGAGGGTCGTGCACACGTTCACTGGCTGACAGGTACAGCTTCAACAGTTATGGTAGGCTGTGTTGAGGGTATCTGCGGTATGAGACCCGATCTTGGCGGACTTACAGTTGCACCGTCCATCCCGTCAAAGTGGGACGGCTTCAAGATCGAGAAGAATTTCCGTGGCAAGAAGCTGAACATAAACATCGACAACTCCGCACACGTTCAGAGCGGTGTAAAGGAAGTAACACTCAATGGCGAGAAGCTGGAGGGTAATTACATTCCTGCTGACAAGCTGAAAGATGTTAACGAGGTAAACGTTGTTTTAGGCTAAGAAAATAAAAAAAGCGGCGCAGCCGCCAAACACCGGGAGTCCGGAGGGAATATATTCCCTTTGGCAGAGGGTGAACGAGGGAGGCAGAGCCTCCCTAACAAAGCAGTCAGTCCAGCGTAGCTTGGACTGACGGACGGTTAAATGCAAGTAACGGTCAGGCCGATGATAGGGGAGGTTACTCTCCTTGGCTTGACCGTTATTTCTTTTGGAACGTCCGTGAGACTTACGCTTCGCTTGTCTCACTACTGCTTAGGGAGGCTCTGCCTCCCTCGTTCACCCTCCGCAAGGGAGATAACATCCCCCTTGCCCCCGGTCTGTGCGGCTTCGCCGCTTTTTTCCTTTTTTTGTTTTTCTTTTTTATGACAAAAGCCGCACAGCAAGACCCCCATCTCACTGTACGGCTCCATCCCTATTCATCCTTATCTGCCGCTCGCAGTCCCCACAGCTTGCGGCATCCCCTTTGATCCCTATCCTGCGCCTGTCCTTTTCCCCTGACAGGCTCGCAGATGAACTTTTTGCCCCGTCCCCACAGGGCAATTCCCCTCAAATAGCTATATCACGTAAGTACCCCGATCAATCCCCGAAAATAAGATCACATACTAATTCCAATACGAATTCGATGATAAACTCGGCAATAAATCCATCATACGAACCCTTTTTCTTATACTTTTTCATAGTTTTTGCCGCCCCCACGGCGTTTCCCTATATGACAGATGAACCTATCCTGCTATACTTACGATGTCAGCGATAATTTCAAGAATATCGGCTATTGCTTCGAGGATATCGGCGGTTACCCCTAACCGTCTCATCCTGCTGCTGTTCTTTTCCTTTATCTTCATATTATTCACTGTCCTCCGTCTGTGCAGGCTGTGTTGTCTCAGGAGCTGTGTATGACTGTGATGCTGTTGACGCATCATCAAGATCCACGTTTATGAGCAGTCCGCCGTCGCTTCCCGTAACTTTAGGCATTACGCCGTTCCATTTCTGGATCTGTTCGTAAGCGATGACCTTGCCCGAGAGTGACTCCTCAAGGAGCTTGTTAGCGTCTGCCTGAGCCTGTGCTTCTGCGAGTATCGCTTCTGCTTCGGCATTTGCGGCAATTACCTTTTTCTCAGCGTCGGTCTTGGCAATGACCTTCGCCTGTTCCTGCTCGGTCTTGGTTTTCAGGAGATTCTGTTCAGCCACCTGCTTTGCTTCGATAGCCTTGTTGAAATCCTCCGAGAAGTCAAAGTTGACTATGTTGAATTTCTCTATGTAGATACCATAGCTGTTGAGCTTGTTGTCAAGATCGCTCTTTACCTCGTCACCCACCGCCGCACGTGCTGTGATAAGCTGTTCTGCGGTGTACTTTGCAGTTGCGGACTTCATACACTCCTGTACCACGGGAGCGATAAGGACTGTCTGATAGTCTACGCCTACATTCTTGTACATATCAGCCGATTTGTCGGAAACCAGTCTGTAGTTGACAGCAATGTTGCTGCTTACGGTCTGGAGGTCCTTTGATACTGCCGAAGCAGGTGTCTCATAGACCTGAATTTTATTTGACATATTCTCGATCTGCTGGATGAACGGAGCTTTCAGATGAAAGCCTTCTGAATAGGAAGTCTCTGCAACCTTACCAAGAGTAAGGATGACACCCGAGTTGCCCGCAGGCACTATAGTAAACGAGCTTGCAGCGATAACGAGTGCAATTACCCCAACTACACACCATTTTACTGCCTTAACGCCTTTTTTTACTGTATTGTCCCTGTTAAACTGCTGGATATTTGCCATAATGTGCTCCTGTTCCGATTTGTTGTCCTCTTTCGAGGTATTGTCTTTCTGTTTTTTGTTTACCCTTTTATCCGCCGCTTATGCGCCGAATTCTTCTAAAATAACCTTTAATCCCTTTTCCATCTCTGATTTGAGATATCCGCTGCGGTATGCGATTATCATAACATACATAGCCTTTTTCAGCTTTTCCTCATCGGTTATCTCGCTTGCGTATGCTTCAACTTCCTCTGCCACCAGATTTCTGACGGAATCGGAATCGAATGTACCGTTATCCTCTGCTGTGAAGATTATCTTGCAGAGAATATTGTAAAGCAGTTCATCGGAGATGATATCATCCGAGGTGTCCTCAACGTCGCCGTTGATGTAGACCATCAGATTTGCGATATCTTCCAGCTTCATAGCGCCTCTGAGCATATTTATCAGGAGTATTCTCAGCACCTGCTGCTGGGAGTATTTTTTGCCGCCCCTTGTAGGGGATACCCAGCCACGCTTTATCCAGTTCTGGATGGTAGTGCCTTCAAGACCTGTCAGCTTTGAGAGCTGTGAGAGCGTAAGACCGCCCGTAGCTTCGAGCACGGGAGATATCATAGAAAATGCGTGATCTCGTGCTTGTTCGGAGAATTTCATGGTAGTGCCCGGAATGAATCGATTCAAAGTTCACACCCTCCTCTCACGTGATGATATGATTATAACACATGGTCACGTGAACTTCAACTATGTTCTGACGATGATTTGACGGGTTTTTTCTGTATTTTTTGTGATTTAGCTTTGTTTATCTCGTTTATTCTCACTTTTTCATGATTTTAGGTATCAGGTGTCAGGTCTCAGGTGTATCAGGTGTAGGGGCGCACATTGTGCGCCCTCGGGTAAACAATGCAAATTGACAGATACAATGTTTTTTGAGGACTGCCAAAGGCAGCCCCTACACAGGCAAATTTATGTGTAATTGACGAACGCTCAAAAAGACAAATTATGTAGGGGATGGCGGGCTTCCCTACGCCATGACACCTGACACCTAAATAGTATTTGACAAGTTTATAAAAATATTGTATAATGTCAATATAATATTCTAATGGAGGTGTTCGGATTGAACATTAAAAATTTGACAAACAACAATCGTATCATAACTTCTTCTCTGGGCAATTTCAGCGTTTTAGAGTACGGCGCTGACCTGAGCCTTTCCCCTGTTACCGCTCAGACAGGCTTCTTCATGAGCAAAATGGGTGTACGCCGCAGACAGGTGATCATCAACCTCGACGGAAGCAATACCGCTGTTTTGCAGGCAGGTGCAATGCAGTGGATGCTGGGCGATATCAATGTTAAGACCAACGTCAAGGGTGTCGGCGACTTCATGGGAAAAATGTTCAAGGGCGCTGTTACTAAGGAATCGGCAGTAAAACCTGAGTACAGCGGTATCGGAACTCTGGCTCTTGAGCCTACATATAAATTCATTATTTTGCAGGACGTTTCTCAGTGGAGCGGCGGAATGGTCATCGAGGACGGTATGTTCCTTGCCTGCGACGGAAGTGTCGACCATACCATTGTTACAAGAAAGAACGCTTCCTCGGCAATTCTCGGCGGCGAAGGATTATTCAATCTCTGCCTCAGCGGAAAGGGTATAGCTGCACTGGAAAGCAACGTTCCTATGGCTGAACTGGTGGAGATCGAGCTGAATAACGAGACTATAAAGATCGACGGCTCTCTTGCACTTTGCTGGTCGGCAGGACTGGATTTCACTGTTGAAAAGTCGACAGGCAGCCTTTTAGGCTCTGCTGTCAGCGGTGAGGGATTGGTCAATGTTTACAGAGGTACAGGAAAGCTGCTTATGAGCCCTGTTGCGGCTACGAAGAATTTCATGTCGGCAACAAGTATGCTGACAGCGAAGCCATAAGAAAAAAGCGGCGCAGCCACGTCTCACGGACGGTTCAGAACAACAAACGGTCAAGCCAAGGAGAGTAACCTCCCCTATCATCGGCTTGACCGTTACTTGCATTTATCCGTCCGCAAAGCATAGCTGCGCTTGCTTTGCTGCATATTAGGGAGGCTCCGCCCCCCCTCGTCCACCCTCTGCCAAAGGGTTGTGAACCCTCCGGACTCCCGGTGTTTGGCGGCTGTGCCGCTTTTTTATTTTTCTTTTTTCTTTTTTTCGCTATACCTTGAATCCTTTTGCCCTGAATCCATCTATCGCCTCTCCCAGTATCTCCGCATTAGTCTCCGATACCGAATGAAGCAATAAAATCTCTCCCCCATGTGCCGAATCTGTCAGCTTCCTCAAAGCCTCCGCAGGCTCGGGCTGCGAATCAGTATTCCAGTCCACATAGGCAAAGCTCCAGAATATTGTCTTATATCCGCAGCACTTC
>JAFVBU010000059.1 GCA_017479805.1 Ruminococcus sp. | reverse complement strand
CCGAGGGCGCACACTGTGCGCCCCTACAAATGGTTCATCACATGTTGTAGGGAACGGCGCCCCCGCCGTTCCACAGTAAACCAATTATGTTTGCCGTTCATGGTAGTGACGTTGAAATCGTTCATGACATTAATACAAAATATTTACATATTACGTTAACATGGAACGCCGAGGGCGGCGTTCCCTACAAATCATTATTGCAAATTATATCGTTCCCACGGGCGGATAATATCCGCCCCTACAATGTTCTATACATATTTGTACGGTTATTCACGGGACGTCGAGGACGCCGTCCCCTACAGATGGTGACCGAAAATTGCATTGTAACACACGGGAGGGCGAGGGTGCCCTCCCCTACAAATCGTCCCCACATTTCAACGAAACTAACGGGCGGCGGAATGCCGCCCCTACACCACCGCCCCACATTTGTAACAGTGTGCGAAAGCAGATTACCCGAACCGCAGAGAGTGAACGAGCTTGCGAGTGGGAGCGTGGGTGTGGTCGAGCTGACGCCAGCTCGGACGTCGGCTTGACTTGATTTTTTTCTCACACTGTTGTATAATGATAATATCATTATATTATGGGGGCGAGAGTATGAAAAAAATTTTATCTTTTTTAGCAGCCTGCGGCTGTCTTACTACTCTCACAGCCTGCGGAAGTAAAAACAAGAGCACCATTACTGCGCCTGACGGAAAACTCGATCCGTGCACTCTGCGCTTTTCATGGTGGGGCGGCGATGACCGCCACGAGGCTACGCTCAAAGCCATCGACCTTTGGAACGATATTCACCCCGAAATAAAGATCATCCCCGAATATGGCGGATGGGACGGCTGGACCGAAAAGGTAGTGTCGCAGATAGGCAGCGGCACTGAACCCGATATCCTACAGATAAACTATGATTGGCTGGTCACTATGTCATCTGACGGAAAGGGCTTCTATGACCTTCACTCTCTCAGCAGCTTTCTCGATCTTTCGGGCTTCGGCGAGGATGTGCTTTCATTCGGCACTGTTGACGGCAGGCTCAATGCCGTTCCCGTTTCACTCAGCGGACGTGGACTTTTCTACAACTCTGAGGTTTTCAAAAGGCTCGGTGTAAGCTATCCCACCACTTGGGACGAGCTTTCCGACCTCGGCAGGATATTCAGTGAAAATTCCCTCTACCCTCTCGATCTGGACATTCAGTCGGGCGGTACTGCATGGTACTTTTCCGTTGTCTATGTTCAGCAAAAAACAGGGAAGCAGTTCATTTCTATGGACGGCGAGCTGGGATTCTCCGAGGAGGATGTGAAGTGTGCTCTTGATTTCTACAAAAAACTCGAAAACGAACACGTTATCCGCACCGTCGGTGCACGTACAGACGAGGACGGCAATGCCGCTCTCTATCAGTCTGCGGAGTTTATCGGCGGCAAGATAGCAGGTGTTTTAGAGTGGGGAAGTGCTGTAGGCAAATATGAGTCAGTATTGCCGCAGGGCGAGCTTGAGGCAGGACCTTTCCTTTCCGACGGCAGCGGAAATTCAAGCGGATGGATGATAAAGCCGTCCCTTATGTATGCCGTTTCTCGGAACACGAAATATCCCGACGACGCCGCTGAGTTCATGAACTGTCTCCTCAACAACGGCGACTGTGCCGAGGTGCTGGGTACATCCCGTGGCATCCCTGCTTCACGCTACGCTGAGGAAAGGCTCGAAAAATCAGGAAAGCTCACAGGTCCCGCTCAGGACAGCGATGAGATGATAGAAAAGCTCGATACTGTCACTGTAAGCCCGTATATGGAGCTTTCCAGAATGAAGGAGTTCTACAATACCGCCATCGAAAAGGTCTCCTATAATACAGCCGACACGGAGACTGCCGCTCATGAGCTTTATGAGTCGATGACAAGGTATCTCGAAAAACTGAAAAAATGAAAACACACACTTTCCGAAATCCTGTTGGCACAGGAAAATACACGGGACTGCTGCTGGTTTCGCCGTTCATCATCGGTTTTGCGCTGTTCACACTTTACCCCTTTGTATGCTCGTTTGTACTGGGACTGACCGACTATGACCGTATAACTCCGCCTCGCTTCATCGGCTTGGAGAATTTCAGCCGTATGCTCTCCGACAGCACCTTTCTCACAGCCGTGGGAGTTACATTCAGGTATGCGGCTATACTCGTTCCCCTGAAGCTGTTAGTCTCCCTCGGTACGGCACTTCTGCTGAATATGGAGCTGAAAGGTATCGGCGTTTACCGCACCGCATTCTACATCCCGTCCATACTCGGCTCAAACTTAGCTGTAGTCATTATGTGGCAGTTCCTTTTCACATCGGGCGGACTTGCCGACCAGCTATTGAAAGCAATGGGACTTTCACCTGTGAGCTGGTACGGTGAACCCTTGCCTGCTATGTTTATGATCGTACTTCTCAGGCTCTGGGAGTTCGGCTCAACAATGATAATCTTCCTAACCGCTCTCCGTGACATTCCCAAAGAGCTTTACGAAGCCGCAAAAGTTGACGGCTGCGGTGGGGTACGCTCCTTTTTCAGCATTACCCTCCCCCAACTTAAAAACGTCCTGTTCATCAACTTTGTATTGCAGGTCATTGCGGCTATGCAGGAGTTCAACGCTCCCTACATGATAACAGGCGGCGCTCCCATGAACAGCACCTACACTCTCGGTATGCTGATATATGACGAAATGTTCAGATTCGGCGACGCAGGCTATGCAAATGCCGTTTCGTGGGTGATGTCCGTGCTTATCGGTGCAGTTGTGGCGCTTATGTACAAGGTCACAGGCAGAATGAGAGGTGATGAGCAATGAAAAAGGCTATCGCTTATCTTCTTCTCACAGCCGCCGCTCTGGTAATGCTCTATCCCCTGCTCTGGCTGCTCGGAGCTTCATTCAAGACTAATGACGAAATTTTCTCCTCAGTCTGGTTCATGCCTCCACGGATAGAAATGTCCGTCTACGGCAGGGCATGGCAGACCGTTACACCTTACACTATGGGACATTATTTTTTCAACACATTTAAAATAATAATTCCGAAAACTGTATTCGCTGTTCTTTCGTCGGTCATCGTGGCTTATGGCTTTGCACGGTTCGATTTTCCGTTCAAAAGGATATGCCTGACACTTCTCATGTGCAGTATGTTCATGCCGTCCATCGTCACTATACTGCCGAAGTACCTTATGTGGAACGAAATGGGACTTATCAACACCTACGTCCCACTGACGCTCCCGTCACTTTTTGCCTGCGAGGGCTCGTTCGTGTTCATACTGATACAGTTCCTCCGAGGCATACCGAAGGAGTTCGACGAAGCCGCTAAAATAGACGGCTGCGGCACTCTCGCCACGCTCTTTTTCGTGCTTGTGCCCTGCATAAAGCCTGCGGTGATATCCATTGCCGTGTTCACTTTCCTGTGGACAATGAACGACTTCCTGTCGCCGCTGATAATGATACACTCCGTTGAAAAATATCCTCTGTCACTGGCGCTGAGACTTTCCGTTGACAGCACGGGTCAGGGCTACGAACAGCGCAGTATCATTGCTATGTCGGTGATAGGTCTTATCCCGTCCATAGCGGTATTCTCTCTTGCCCAGAAGAAATTCGTAAGCGGCATTACGATGGGAGGGCTGTCAGGATGAACTACGAAAAAGCGGCTCAGTCCTATATAAACAGGATCGTGCTCCCCTCCTCTCCCGATGCGCCTGTGTGGAACAGGGAGAACCAGATATTCCGCAAGCCCAAGAAGTGGAACTACATCGACAACTGCATGATAAAGGCTGTGACAGACCTTTACAAGACCTGCGGCGACGAAAGGCTCTTTGAGTATGCGGTTGACTTCATCAGCGCTTATGTTGACGAAAACGGCGATATCCCCACGCTTACAGTTGAGGACTACAACCTCGACAATGTGAACGGCGGAAAGAACCTGCTTTACCTCTACAGCAAGACCCATGACGAACGTTTCCGCAAGGCTTACAGGATGATATACGGCAAACAGCTCATGCACCAGCCACGGCTTGACTGCGGCAGCTTCTGGCACAAGGCTATTTATCCCCGTCAGATATGGCTTGACGGCGCATATATGGCTCTGCCGTTTATGGCTGAGTATTCCGTCACCGAAAATGTTCCGCAGGCGATGGACGATGTTATGCACCAGCTCAGGAATATCAGGGACATCATGTGCGACAAAAATACGGGACTTTACTATCACGGCTACGACGAGACACACTCTCAGGTATGGGCTGACCCCGAAAGCGGTCTGTCCCGTGAATTCTGGCTGCGCTCGATGGGCTGGCTGTGTGCGGCTCTGGCTGATATTTATGAGCTTACCGAAAATGCCGAAACGGGTGCTATGCTCAATGAACTGCTTGAAGCGATGAAAAAATGTCAGTGCGGCGGCGGTATGCTTTTGCAATTGCCGATACGCAAGGATTTGAGCGGAAACTATCCCGAAACAAGCGGAACTCTGCTGTATGCCTATTCTGCTATGAAAGCAGGCAGACT
This sequence comes from Ruminococcus sp., assembly GCA_017479805.1. Classification (GTDB taxonomy): domain Bacteria; phylum Bacillota; class Clostridia; order Oscillospirales; family Ruminococcaceae; genus Ruminococcus. The sequence continues at coordinate 2,028 of JAFVBU010000059.1, read as the reverse complement.
TGGTGTGTGCGGTGAGGATATGCGGCACTCGGGCGAAAAGGCATTTTTTGCGGTGGCTGACAGCTTCATCGAGGAACAGGATGTTCCTGTGCTGAAGAATATCTGTCTCATGGCAGGTCTCGGCGGCGCTAATAACCGTGACGGCTCGGCAGAGTATTATCTGTCGGAGCGGAGAACGGAGAATGATGCGAAGGGTATTGCGCCTTATCTGATGGCATATAACGAATTGATCAGGTGTTAGGTGTCAGTGACCGACACTTATCAATTTTAACTGTAACTATAACTAACATAAAGTGATTGTCAAGGAATTGACAAACTATTATAATGATGTTATAATAGTCATTGGATCTTTATGCTAAGAAAGAATGATAGATATGAAAAAGGTAGTTTCTATACAGGATATCTCCTGTTTCGGAAAATGCTCGCTTACTGTTGCTCTGCCGATAATCTCTGCTATGGGCATCGAAACTGCGGTCATCCCAACTGCTGTACTCTCTACCCACACGGGAAAAGGGTTCGAGAATTATACCTTCCGTGACCTCACAGGCGATATCCCCGCCATTGCCGATCACTGGAAAAGCATGGGACTGCAATTCAATGGCATATACACAGGTTATCTCGGCAGTATCGAACAGGTCGGCATTGTTTCCGATTTCTTTGACAGCTTCGGACGTGAAGACAATTTCATCCTCGTTGACCCCGTTCTCGGAGATTCGGGCAGCCTTTATGCAGGCTTTACCAACGAATTTGTGGCGGAAATGCGTAAGCTCTGCTCAAAGGCGGACTATATCCTCCCCAATATGACCGAGGTCTCTTTTCTGCTGGATATCCCCTACACCGAGGTCTATGACGAGGACTATGTGAAAGATATACTTAAAAAGCTGTCCGAGCTGGGCTGCCGTGTGCCTGTTATGACGGGCGTCTGTTATGACGGCGTGCGTCAGGGCGCTGTTGCCTATGATTCGGCAAATGACAGGTACTACAGCTCTTTCGGAAGAAACGTGGACCGGCACTTCCACGGCACAGGCGATATCTTTTCAAGCGTGTTCACAGGTGCGGCAGCTTTAGGCAAGCCGCTGCAAAAATGCCTTGATATCGCTGTTAATTATACCTACGACTGTATCGAAGCTACCATTCCGCACTTTGAAGAAACTTGGTACGGAAGCTGTTTTGAACTCTGCATAGAAAATCTGATCAAATACGTGAAGGAATGATTAAAAAATGTGGGAAATTCTTGCGAGGATGGGCTCTATCCTCCGCTCAGACATCGAAAGCGATATCAATATCGAGATCGTCACTTACCTTAAAGATATGCTCTACGGTCTGAGATCCTCGGATGAACTTATCGAAATGCTCAACAAAAAGCGCTACCTCCCCGAAATGAAGCGTGAGGGCTGGTACGTCGGCTCACCCGTCCCCAACGAGGAAACTGCCTTTGCCGTGCAGTCCATCAATGTCATGTTCACCGCCCTGAAAAACGGCAATACCGAACTGGCAAGCGATATCGCAGACGTTTGGCAGGCTCTCCCCGAAAAACGCTTTCTCAGCGACAAAACTACCATCGACATTTTCAACTCTGTCTACGTGGACAACATCAACCGCAAATGGAACGAACAACTCCTCCCAAAGCTGCTGCTGATAAAAAAATAACCGCAGCTCTGATGGGGAGCCGAGGCTTTTACGGGGCTTCAAGTTTTTCTTTGGGAAAACCCTTTTGAAAAAGGGTTCTTCCCCAAACCCCTTTCCTAAAACTTTCATTATTAAAATTTTCCCCATAGAGGGCGCATTCAAGTTATACTAAACTTGATATTTCAAGGTGCGCCCTCTATGGGGAAAATTTTAGGAACAACAGCTTAAAAATGGGTCAGGGATAACCTTTCCTCAGAAAGGTTTCCCCCAAAAAAGCCTGAGTCTCCGTAAAAACTACGGTTACTCATCAGAACTGCGGTTATTCTTTGTGAGGAGGGCAGACATACGGTCACCGGCGAAAATTATGCCGCAGGCGGCGATACCTGTCATGGCGATGAT
>JAFVBU010000058.1 GCA_017479805.1 Ruminococcus sp. | reverse complement strand
CGCCGTCAGATTTTTCGTCAGATTGTATAGAAATTCCGCAGGCATACTGTCGTATGTCAAGGAATTTCTGTGCAAGATGACGGAAAATATGCAAGCAGATTCAGTACAAAGCCGTCAGGCGGGCTTTGTGCGGTGTTGCCCTAAGTATCGGGAGGGACGTTGAATGAAAAGCAAGAAAAAGCGAACGATCATTATCAGCAGTATTATAGCGGCAGTGTTCATCGTTCCTCTGACTGTTTATGCGATCGTGTATTACAGCAGCCGTACAAACAGCTTTGCACCGGGAAGTGTGGATATTGAAGTGCATGAGGGTGACGGTGACGGCGATGAGGGAGCAGATGTGACTAAGACATATACCTGGTCGCCTGCTGAAACGGAAGGTAATTTTTCTGCCGACAAGCTCGTTCAGATCAAGGATACAAGAACTGATCCCAATGAGACTCTGCGTGTTTGTTTTGTACCGATGTGGTACGACCGAGATGAAAAAATATGTGTCAGCACATTCAATTTCGGGATACCCGAATGGAATGAAGAGAACGGGACATTGACCTACAGAGACATTGACCGTACGATCACGCTTAACTTAGCAGATGGCTGGATGTCAGACGGATGGAGATATCAGCCGACAGACGGAGTCTTTTATTACAAGGGTTCGATAAATAGCAGCGGCATGACAGCGCAGCTTCTGGAAAGCGTTGAGCTGAATGGTAAAGCATACGAACTGACAGAGGATTGCGATCTCCGACTGGACGTCCTTGCCGATGCAATACAGAGTTCGGGCAATGCTGACAGCAGAAGAGACTGGAATACACCGTAAAATATATCGCCTTATGAACGGTATGCAGGACATATATCATCAAAAAACGGCTGTGAAGAAATTTCTTCACAGCCGTTTCAATTATTTCATCTCTGGAAGTTCAGTAATGATACCGAGCATGAGCTTCTGGATAGCTAAAGCGTCAAGGTTTGAAACACCGTCGCCTGTGTTGCAGCAGTCGGCATTTTTCAGTCCCTGCTCTGTCATTTTCAGCTCCTCAGTACCCTCAAGACCGAACTTTGACGGGTTTGCGATGTACTGCATGATGAGCACCGCATCGGAAAGAGTTACGGTATCATCACAGTTTGCGTCGCCGCAGACTATTTCTGTGTCCTCCTCGTCAGACTTTATCTCAGCCTTCGGAAGCGGATCAGTTTCAAGAGTGCGGATGATGATATAGTTAACGTTTATTGCCTTGTCCTCGGAGCGGAAATTCACCGTAAGCTCGCCGTCTGTTACGGCCACAGGCTCACTTGTCACAGCCGTTCCGTCGGTCTTGCACTTTTCTGCGAGAACTGTCTGAGAGTCCTTGCCGTAGTTCGCATAAACAGTGGGGTTAGCAGAGCATTTCCACGGGTCGCTGAAGCTGAACTCAACGGTGTACTTGCCGTTTGGCAGAGAGAAGCCGTAGTCGATATGACGGGCGATATCGTTCTCGTACTGGTTCTTGGTGTAGCGGTAGGAGACATTTTTGTCCTTGCCGTCGCCGGTGTTGTACTCGTCGCACCATGTATTTGCGGTATAAAGACCGCCGCTCTTTTCGCTGCCCTTGTATTGGTCGGTGGGGTCGTCGATAAGTCCCCATACAGCGCCTGTTACAGCATCCTCGCCGTAAAGCTGTTCTGTCAGGCTGTTGTAGTATCCGAATTTGTCCTTGCCTGTGATAGTGTAGGTATCATGGTCGCCGCAGTCCACATAGTAGGCGATACTGCTGTCATAGTCATAATTTGGCTTAACAGCGGTCATGTAGATGAAATCGCACACCTTAGCAGACTCCTTGCCGTCGGCGGAGGTGAATGTAACAGGGAGAACGGTGTAGTCCTCGCCGTCAGCGGTCACATCCTCTGCACAGCGCTCGATAAGCTCAGGCGGAACGATGAGTTTAACGTCGTAAACGTCCTTAGTGCCGCTGTAATTGAGAGTTCCCGAATAGAGCACGGAATCGCCTACAGCGATATTTATTGACTTGCCGTTGTCAGCTTTGCGGAACTTAACGGTAAGGAGCATATAATCAGCATCGGGGTCAATAGCCATGCGGTAGCTGAAATATCCGCCCTCCTTAGCGTAGCGGTAGGTGCTGTCGTCGGTAACGCTCTGGGTGTTCTTTTCGTCCATAGCGTGGAGATTGTCGTTTTCATACTGTCCGTAGCCCGGCTGAACGGTGTCGGTAACGGTATTCTTTGAGCGTGGCGGCTTGTCAACAGCAGTGCTGCTGCTCTGGAAATTCCAGTAAATGCCGTATCTCTGCTGATACTGGAGATAGTGGGGAGTGAAGGTCAGGTCGTGGTCTGTGCCTTTCAGCTTGAACGACAGCTTGCTTCCGTCACGTACAAGGTAGTCGTTTATATTCATCATAAATGTGCCCACGGAGGTATTATTATCGGATATCCTGATATTCTCGGAGGGAGTTTTCTTCTCCTTCGGGATAGTCACCCACATACCCGTTGAGCCTGTGACCATATCCTCCTTGCCAAGCTCGGCACTGAGGACAACAGGACCGTATTTGAAGCCGTAAACGGTGTTCTTGTCGGGGAGGGGATAAGCCTTTACCTCCTCGGGGATGGTGAGCTGAATAACATCGCCGCTCTTGAAATCGCCTGTTACCTGAGCATAGCCGTTGACTGACTTGTAGTTATACTTCTCATTGTTGACCTTGACAGTCATATTTCCTGCTTTCCAGTCAGGGATGCGGAAACGCAGGTCGGCAGCGCCGCTTCCGTCGATGGTGAATGTTGCGGTATCGCCGTTGGGGATGGAGCTTTCCTGAGTTATCTTCATTTTCATGTCGTCCCAGCTGAGGATGGAGCTTTGATACATATTGACATAAAGGGTATTTCCCTCATGCATATAGATAGTGTCACCCAGCTTTGTGAAGCTCTCCATGCCGCTTCCCGTACAGCACCAGAAGTGGTCGAAAGCGGAGCTGTAGACCTTGAAATAACCCGTAGCCATCGGCTGGAAGTAGGTAGTCATACCTGTTTCGGGATTCTGTGAGGAGAGTATGGAGTTATAGTAGGTCTGCTCATAGAAGTCCATATACTTGCTGTCGCCCGTTATCTTGAAAAGCTCACGGCTCAGCTTCAGCATATTGTAGGAGTTGCAGGTCTCACAGTTGCAGTTGGTGCGCTCGGCATCAAGAACATCGTCAGCACCGAAATGCTCCCATTCGCTGTTGCCGCCTGTGATGTAGGTATGGTGAGTAGTTACCATATCCCAGAAAGCCTCGGCATATTTCAGGTACTGTGAAGCGTCTATCTTCTCGCCGTTTACAGTCTTTCCGTCAAGAGCGGTATAGCGTTTCAGTGCACCGATGAACTTCGGGATGGTAGTATTTGCGTGGCGGTTGTTGAGAACATTTGCACCGCCTTTCAGTACCTTGTCATAGAGCGCTGTTTCGTCGAAATAATGAGCCGCAGCCGCATGGTCTGCCTTGCCTGTGATAAGATAAAGGTCGTAGAGACAGTCGTTCATTCCGCCGTACTCTATGGAGAGAACGGTGTTGTGCTTTCGGTCGTCCCATGTCTTGCAGCGTGCGTATACCCAGTCACCGAGGTTGGAGCCAAGCTCCTTAGCGCCGTCGTAGCCTGTGGCATTGTAGATATCCACGATACCCTGCATTATCTTATGCATAGTGTACCACGGCACCCACGCTTCGCTGATGATATTGGCTTTGCCTGCCTCAACATTGTCGAACTGCACCTCAACGCCTGTGCCATTGGGATGAGCGGCAGCCCATATAAGTCCGGGCTTGCCCTTTGAGTTTTTCTGGCACTCACGCAGCCCGTCGATGAGAGTGGTCATTCGTGACTTTAGCTGTTCCTTCTGATTGCTGTCGATATTGGGATTCTGATAAGCCTGAGCGATGGCAGTAAGGTAGTGACCAACGGCATGACCTGCGATGTTGGTATTTTCCCAGCCACCGTAGCGTTTAGCGCCCTGAGTGTTGAGCCCTGCATTTTCACGGAAGCCTGCAAGCAGCCTGTTGGTGTCAAAGGAGAGAAGATAAGCTATCTCCTTGTTGAAAGCGTTGACGCTGTAATCATCTGTCATAGCGACAGCGCTTATGCCGAAATCTTCAATGGTTATGTCAGCGGCATAGGCAGCAGTTTTCGGCAGAAAGCCCATACCTGATGAAGCCGCAAGCAAAGCGGCTGTACCGAACGATGTCAGACGGTCAAAGATGTTTTTCCCATAATTGATACCCCCTAAGAATAGTCGGATCATTCCCATTCGGTAGTATATCTTTCTATCCTTATGTTAGCATTAAACACGGAAGTCCACAACCGATATTTTGAAGAATAGGTGGAGAAAATAAGGAAAAAGCTCCAAATAAGTTCGGCAAGAGTTGGCTCAGGGATTTATAGTTTCAGAAACGATGATCGTTCAATAAAATGACGGGCGAGCGGTACATCATCAGACAATGAATACCCAAATTGTAGGGGCGCTTTCCGAGCGCCCGTGCGGTGCTGCCTTAATTTGCCGGAAAATAATTGCGGACGACCAATGGTCGTCCCTACACAAGCAAACGTATAATATCGTAAATGTAGGGACGGCGATTCGCCGTCCGTGTGGTTATGCATTGCAAAAACGGAAAACAAGCAAAATGTAGGGGCTGATGCCTACATCAGCCCGTGCTTATTATGTCGGTCAAGCCGAGGGAGGTGCTTGCTAAACAGCCGTAAAGCATAGCTGTGCTTGCTTTACTACCTTTTAGGAGAGGCTCTGCCTCTCCCCGTACCCCTCTCCGCAAGGGAGATAACATCTCCCAACGGGAGCCCGTCCCCTCTG
>JAFVBU010000057.1 GCA_017479805.1 Ruminococcus sp. | reverse complement strand
TGCTTGTATAAATTCCAAATAACTGCGTCAAACTTTCTCATCATACGAAAGTATGCTTTCAAAAGTTTTCCTTGTTCTTTGAAATTTCTACGGCGCATTTTCTGTATATTTTGCTGTAGCGCCGAGTATAAACCGAGAAAAAATTAATGAAAAGGAGAAATTTATCATGAGCAAAGTATTAGTAACTTATTTTTCGGCAAGCGGCGTTACCGCTCAGGCAGCAAAGAATTTAGCAGAAGCAGCAGTTGCAGACCTGTATGAGATCAAGCCTGCCGTACCGTATACATCTGCCGACCTCAACTGGCGTGATAAGCAGTCCAGAAGCAGTGTTGAGATGAACGACAAGTCCTCACGTCCTGCGCTGGCTGACACAAATGCAAATATCTCAGACTATGACACGATTTTCGTTGGTTTCCCTGTTTGGTGGTACACTGCACCGACAATTATCAACACCTTCCTTGAAAGCTATGACTTCTCAGGAAAGACGATCGTTTTGTTTGCGACTTCGGGCGGCAGCGGAATTGGCGGAACAGCAAAGGCATTGAAGGCAAGCGTATCCGATGATACAAAGCTGATAGAGGGAAAAGTGCTGAACAGAGGAACATCCGCAGCAGCGCTGAAAGATTGGATAAGCAGCTTGGTGATATAATTTCATTGAGTGTTTGCCGTTACCAGACTTGAACCGCTCGGCAATAATCGGTTTTATTATACGCAAAAATCGCCCCTGCTTTTTGGCAAGGGCGAATTTTGTTACTGCCTGCTCAACGTTTTCAGCACACGGCAGTCAGCCGGGAAGATCAGGAAACTCTATAGAGATCCCATTTTTCACACATTTCAAATATAGCAGGATAAATATACGTATCTTTCATGCTAACAACTCCTTTGCAATCCCTTTCGACACGACCGCTCAACTCCGTTTTTTCCAAATCATAAAAGGATTTACAACACCACCAAAAAATGTTATAATAGATCGAGGTGAATGTGAAATGAGTATTTTTAAAAAGCAGCGCACTCTTTCAATACCCGAACCATTTTCAGCTGAGGACATTAAAATCGAATCAAGTATCTGTACAGGTGAGAGGACTATCGGCTTCTATGATAAAGCTGCAAAAAGGCTTGTTTACGCTGAGCTTGTACGCTCCGAGAAAGATATAATCGAATTTTATAAAAAGTATGGGCTGAGCTGTAAAGGAGGGGCAAAATGAAAGCAGTTATCGCAATTGATTCATTCAAAGGCAGCCTTTCATCGACGGATGCAGGGAAAGCTGCCGCAGAGGGTATTTTCCGTGTTTTTCCCGATGCTGAAACAGTGATAATGCCTGTTGCCGACGGCGGCGAGGGAACGGTCGAAGCTCTTGTCACGGGGCTGAACGGTCAGTTTCGTGAAGCGAAAGTCACCGATCCCCTCGGCAGAAAAATAATTGCACGATACGGAATTCTTCCCGATAATACGGCAGTTATAGAAATGGCAGCAGCTTCGGGACTGACGCTCCTTTCCGAGATTGAACGTGACCCAATGCTGACCACTACTTACGGCACGGGCGAGCTGATACTTGATGCAATTCATCACGGCTGCCGCAGCTTCATCATCGGCATTGGCGGAAGTGCTACAAATGACGGCGGTATTGGCTGTTTGCAGGCTCTCGGTTTTGGTATGCTTAACGAGAACGGTCATCAGGTCTCATACGGTGCAAAAGGACTTTCCGAGCTTGCAGAAATTACTGATAACAATGTTGTCCCCGAACTGAAAGAATGTCACTTCCATGTTGCCTGTGATGTTACTAATCCTCTCTGCGGTGAGAACGGGTGCAGTGCTGTTTTCGCTCCGCAAAAGGGCGCTGACACAGAGACCGTTCGCCTTATGGACAGCTATCTCCGCCGCTATGCAGAGCTGACAAAAACGTACTCACCTGCCGCTTCTCCCGACACGGCAGGTGCAGGTGCGGCAGGCGGTCTGGGATTTGCGCTGATGTTCTATCTCGGTGCAAAAATCGAATCGGGGATTCAGCTTATCATGCGTGAAACCAGGCTGGAAGAAGCGATAAAAAGTGCGGATATCGTCATTACGGGCGAAGGCTGTCTTGACAGTCAGACCGCTATGGGAAAAGCTCCCGTAGGTATCGCAAAAATCGCAAAGAAATACGGCAAGCCTGTTATTGCGTTCTGCGGCGCTGTCAGGGAGGGTGCAGAGCTTTGCAATAAAAACGGTATAGACTCATACTTCCCGATATTAAGGCGTGTATCAACTCTTGAACAGGCTATGGACAAGACCAACGCCTACAAAAATCTTTCCGACACAGCAGAGCAGGTTTTCAGGACAATAAGACTATTTTCAAAGTGAGGTAACAGCTATGCGGTTACAAGGCAGGCATTGAGTTTTGAAAGAATATCTGCCTTTTTGTAGCCCTTTCCGATGAAAACCAACTGGTTGATACGGTCGCCGTAGGTTTCGTCCCAATCGTCTTTCAGGTCGGGATAATTCTCGAACATAGCATCAAGCTCCTCCTGCGGACAGGAAGCAAGCCACTCGTTCAGCTCGGTCACACTTGCATTGCGCCCTGCCTGTTCAAAGAGCTGGATATGCACATCATCGTCTGCAAACCACATATATCCCTTAGTGCGGATAAGCTCCGTTGGGTACTCGTCCACCAGTGCCATAAATTTATCACGGTCAAAGGGGCGGACTTCCTCATATACGAAAGACGTGATACCGTATTCATCCATACACGCTTCATTGTCAGTCGGTTCATTGGTGTTGAGCGCACGCTGAATGGACGATGAAGCGAGGACTGAGTGATAATCGAATTCCTTGCCGTGGAGTATCTTTTCCGTGTCAACTTCACTGTTTACAGCAGGGATTATCTCTGCTTCGGACTGAATGTCACGGATAGCCTTTGTGACTTCTTCTATCTGTCCGCTATTCAGCAGATCGGTCTTGTTGAGGATAATAAGGCTGCAGAACTCTATCTGGTCAATGATGAGGTTGATTATGTCGCCCTCCTCGGTGTCATTCTCCATAGAAATTTCACGCAGAAATTCATTGTAGATACGATCAGCGTCAACAACAGATACGACCGAACTAAGGTAAACATTGGTATCGGGATTGTCCTCGGTATATATGACAAATGAGGCGGCGATATTGGACGGCTCGCTGATTCCCGATGCTTCAACGAAAACCGCTTCAATGTCGGGAAGCTGTGAGATACGCTCAATTTCTGCGATAAACTCATCACGGAGCGTACAGCAGATACAGCCATTTTGCAGCTCCACCATTTCAACGGAAGCAATGCGGTCACGGTTCTTGTTCAGGAGGGCAGCGTCTATATTGACGCTGCCCATGTCGTTTACGATAAGTGCAATTTTGCGCTGTTCCTGTTTCAGAAGATTCTGCATGAGAGTGGTCTTTCCCGAGCCGAGATAGCCTGTTATGAGAATTACGGGTATCTTTTTATCAGCCATACCGCACCTCATTTCAGAACGCCTGCAAGAACATCGTAGTTCTTCTGCATAAGTGAAAGATATGTTGTACCGCCCGAAATATCGGCATTTGACACAGACTGGAGAGAATTCAGTTCGGCAATGGTCACATCGGTTTTTCCCGAATTATTAATGATAGATTCAGCAATATCCTTGCTTGAATTTTCAATAGTGAAAACGGTTTTGCAGTCAAGCTCGTTTATTTTATCCGACAGGAACTTGATAGTCTCAAAGCTGGCTTCGGACTCAGCGGAGCAGCCGATAAATGCCGCAAAATAGTCAAGTCCGTAATCGTCAACAAAGTAGCGGAACGGGAACCTGTCACCGAATACAAGAGTTTTCACAGACGAGCTGTTCACAAGTGTCTGAAAGCTGTTGTCAAGTTCACCCAGCTTTGCAATGTAGCTGTCAAGGTTAGCCTTGTAGTCAGCGGCATTGGCAGGGTCAATGGCAGCGATATTGTTCTCTATCTCCGCACAGAGTACCTTTGCATTTTTCAGTGAGAGCCAAACGTGTTCGTCGTATTCGATTTCGTCCTCGTCATCTTCGTCCTCATCACTGTGATCGTGACCGATAACCTCATCGCAAACCTCATCAGGAGTGAGAGCAGCATCAAAGAATGTAGGCCAGTTGCCCTCAGGATCAACAATAGCATCATAGCTTTCATTGCTCATTCTGATATGGAAATGCTCTGCCTTTTCGGGCTCAATCATGTGGTCATTGAATTCAATGTACACAGGTGCTCCCGATTCCTTATCATCAGCTTCAAAGCGGTACATAGCGGCTCTTGTGCCTGTTGACCAGTCCTGAATGAAGAATCCTGTGTATTTATAATCCGACTCGGTAACATTGCCGTCATTGTCAGTAAAAGTGATATGGTCACCGTCAATGGAGATAGCACTATAATCAGATTTATAGCCCTTTGTGTAGTACTCTTTATATTCCTCGGCTGTCATACTGCCGTCCTCAGCCTTATGCTCCCACGCTTCATCAAGTGAACCGTCAAGCACCAAAGGATAAGCAGACTGCCAGTCACCCTCCCAATCAGAAAGGCTTCTGTCCTGAACCTCATCGTCCTCAAAGGTGGAGACTTCTTTGCTGTGGTTGTGTTCATGACTTTCACCGCCTGTCATTTCGTCCACAATATCCTCTGCATTAAGCTCAGCAGGGTAATATGTGGGGAAGTGCGTTCCCTCCTCAACAAGTGTGTCAAAGCCGTCATTGCCGCTGTAAAGGTGGAAATGTTCAGGCTCGGACGGCTCGATATTATGGTCGCTGAACACTATATACTGCGCCGCATCATCGTCTCCCGACTTCTTCTCAAACTTATAGCGCACCTGCTTTGAGCCGTCGTCTTTTGTGCGGATATAGAAACCGCTGTAATCATACTCAGCCTTAATTGACGTATCGGCAGTCACATACTCGATCTCGGGAGCGTTGATGTTAATGGTGACAACATCAGTCTCATAGGCTGTTGTGTACTTTGTTTTGTAGTCCTCAGCCGTCATTGTGTCGTCATCCTCAGCCTTATGCTCCCAAACCTCGTCAAGTGAGCCGTCAAGCAGGAGAGGATAAGTTGACTGCCAACTGCCGTTCCACTCGGAAAGGTCACGGTCTTTTACCTCATCGTCCTCAAAGTCGGTATTATGCTCATGGCTGTGCTCGTGTTCATCTTCCTGCATACCCTCTTTCAGCTCCTCCACCTTTGCCGAATCACCGAGGATATCCATAAGGTTTATGACCCTCATATCCTTGTTTGTGGCTTCTGCAAGTGCGTCCTCAACCCACTTGTCAGACTCGCCGCCAACATAAACGAACAGGTCACAGGTGGAAATTTTAATGATGTCATCAGCAGTTGGCTGGAAATTATGCAGGTCAACACCGCTGTCAAGAAGATAGGTAATCTCCGCATTTTCAGCGTGGCTTCCGAGAATTTCCTTTACCCAGTCATACTCGGGAAAGATAGTGCAAACTACGCTGAAAGGCTCTGTTTCGGGAATATTGCTGCTTTCTGCTGTACTCACAGCGACCTCTGATACGCTGCTTTCAGATGTAGATGTGTTTGCGGCTGAGCAGCCTGCGAAAAGTGACACTGCTGATAAAAAGCTGACTGCTGCCAATGAATTTTTCTTAAACATAAAATTTACCTCCGAATTGAATTATTATTTGCGATCTTTGAATGACCGCTCAATTCAGAAGCTCCACTTTCAGAGAAATGAGAGTTGTATGCTTGGAGTGAGACTTTATAATGATACGGCAGAGAGACACCGCAATGCAGAGCATCAATGTAAGCTGCAATGTCCCTGAGACTGCTGTTCCAAGCGTATTCAGAGTTTTATGGCACTCCGCAAGCTCCATACAGATAGAGCACTTCTCACCTGTGCAGTCGTGGTCTGCGTTAACAATAATAAACGCAGATGAACAGAATATGACAAGGCTGAATATCATAAGCATTACCCATGATACCGCTCTTTTTCCTGTTTCTGACATACAGCTCACCTCGCTCTCTCCAATGTGATAATGATTATCATTTTCAGTTTTATATTATATCCATTCAACTTGTTTTTGTCAATATTTTTTTGGCAACTTCTAACTCCTTTCTAAATTGAAAATGGTTCTCAAATTGTTTTTGTAAAATATGGACAAAAAAAGGAAGCTGCCCTGCTCGTTCCTATGGGTAGCTTCCATTTTATAACTTATATATCTGAACCTTTAACCGCTATTTCCCCTTTTCCTGAGTTCATCAGCGATCTTTTTATACAGCGGAACGTTGACTCCGTACCTATCTGCAAGCCTTACGACTTCATAGATAAGCCCGTCTATCTCGGAGGGGTGGTTTTCGGCTATATCACGCTGTAAAGACGTAGT
>JAFVBU010000056.1 GCA_017479805.1 Ruminococcus sp. | reverse complement strand
TTCAAAGAACAAGGAAAACTTTTGAAAGCATACTGTCGTATGGTGAAAAAGTTTGACGCAGTTATTTGGAATTTATACAAGCATTTATGGATATTTTGCTGTAGTGCCGAGTATAATATCGTCCACGAAGTGGACACCGCCATTCTCAATTCTCAATTCTCCATTCTCAATTAAAAAAGCGGATACCGCTTTTTTACGGTATCCGCTAAGTTTTATTTTATAACAACTGTTGCAGTTATGTTTTTGTTGGACTGCGAAAGCTCGTCATTTCCGATGATATTCACCACAGGGTCGCCGTTTCCGTCGAATATCACTCTGCCTATCCTTGTGTGGCGGCAGGGGTCGTATAAGGGGTCTTTGTTGTACGTTCCGCAAGCCTGCGAGGAATGTGAAGCAGGTCTTGCATGGTAAACTATAAGCTGATCGCCGTTTTCGTCCACCACGAAGCTGTTGTGTCCGGGTCCTGACATTCCCACAAGGTCTGAGGTCTGGAGCACGGGCTTATCCGGCTTTTTCCAGCTCTTGACATTCATGAGGTCGGCGTTTATATCCGCTTCAAGCCGTCCCACGCAGTACTCCGAGCCTGTGCCCGATGCGGAGAAGAAAACGTACACTTTCTTGTTGGTTTTCAGGACTGCCGCACCCTCGTTTACTCGGTTATTGACCTTTTCCCAGTCGTACTCGGGCTTGGTCAGCATGATGGGCTTGCTTATCAGCTTCCACGGCTCTTTAGGGTCGATCTCTGCCATGAACAGCGAAGAATCGCCTTTTATCTCAGCCCATACAACGTAATGCTTTCCGTTGTTCTCGAAATAGGTCATATCCAGTGAAAAGTTCCGGAAAGACTCCGTATCGCCGCTTGAAGCCTGCATTTGTCCGCATTCCGTCCAGTTTCCCGTCATTGGGTCACCGTCGCATTTCAGCACATAGGGACGTATCGCCCAGACATTATCGGAAGCGCCTGCCGCAAAGAACATATACCATGTGCCGTTTATTTTGTGCATTTCAGGCGCCCAGATATGCTTTGCCATTATTCCGCTTGGGTGGGCTGTCCAGATGGTCTTTTCCTCCGCATCTGCAAGCCCTGCAACAGTCCTGCTCTGTCTGAGTATTATCCTGTCATAGCCCTTGTTCACGTTTCCGTATGCGGGATATGAAGCGGTAAAATAATAATATCCGTCCTCGCCGTCCACAACGTATGGGTCAGCCCTTTCGAGGATGAACGGGTCTGCGTAGGTGTCGGCAGTTGACTTCACCTTTCCGCTTGCCTTGTAAACGCCTGCCTTTGAGGTATCGACACCCGACATATCCCATTCCACAGGAAACTGTGCTGTTCCGCCGTTGCCATAGGTGGCTGTGACCTTAGTCGGCATCTTCACATCCTGACCGACTGCTGAATTGACCGTAACAGGCTTTATTCCCGTGTTGAACTGTTTCAGCCCGTCCGAGGGGAAAGCGTTGACAAGTGCGGTGTACTGGTCGGCATTTATTGGGATAACGTAGCCGTGACGGGGCGTGAAGTCGAAGCTGTAGGCGCTTCTGTCCAGCACCTTGAAGTTTTCGAGGTCGGTGGTCTCCTGCATGATATAGTAGCCGTTGCCGTAAGCGTCCATCATCATAAGCCACTCATCGGAATCTATCTTCTTGTAGATATTGGGGCCCTCAACACCGATATTGCCCTGTGAGACCTGCTTTATCTCCGCATAGGGACCGTTTGCATGGTCGGCAGTGGCAAGGCAGATACGCTTGGTAGTCTCGTCCTTGTAGTACATATAGTATTTGCCGTTCTCGAAGATGATATCGGAGTCGATAGCGTCATTTCCGCTCTTTGGCGCAAGGAGTATCTCGGGAGTTGTGTCCAGCTTTTTCAGATCCTTGCTGTATGCGTAGTACATGATGGTCTTGTCGTTGATATTCGGCACTCTTGCCGCAAAGTAGATCATGTACGAATCCTTTTCGGGGTCATAGATAGCCTGAGGTGCCCACGCACGGTCAGCGCCTTTCATGTTGGGGTACTGATCGGTTATGGGTATGCTTGTCTCGTCGAACCAGTGGACAAGGTCGGTTGACTTTGCACTGAGAAGCGCACGGTTGCTGTTCCAGCCCAGCGAGGACTTCATATCCGTTGCAAGCAGATGGTAAAGCCCGTCCTCGCCCTTGAAGATATAGGGGTCACGGAGACATTTTGTGCCGACACTGGAATTCCACACAGGCTTTCCGCCGTTGAGGGCTTTGAAGTTGTAGCCGTCGGTGCTGATACCGTATATCATTCTCTCCTGCTCGGGAGCGTTGCCTAAGAAACAGGCGAAAAGATACGCAACATCGGGCTTTTCAAGGGGGATATCGCAGTAAGTCTCTGCATTTACATATCCGCCCAGCAGAAAGTTGGTCAGTGTCTTGAAATCGTTCTCGTCAGCAATGCCGTCGCCGTTCATATCCGCAACGGACGTCATTACCTCGTCAAAGCCTGCGGAAAGTCCCCTTGCCATGAGTATGCGGTCATGGAACGTCAGCTCGCCGTCATTGTCAAGGTCGCCGCTGATGAAGCGGTACTTGCTGTCAACGGGACGGATATAGAACTTCTGTCCCTCGCCTGCCCAGTAGTCCCACTGGTCGATGTTCGCTCCGTCCTCATAGCTTATATCGTATACGTCAAGGGCGGCTTTTCCCGAACATTCGGCAGTAATGTAGTAGGCATCGTCTGTGCGGTGAAGAATGAAATGCTGTGAGGGCTTGTCCTCGTACTCTGAAAGGTAAATGTTATTACCGTTGGTCGAGTCGCCGTTTTCAACGGTCATAGCCATATTGCGGTCGGAAGCCGTGACTATTTTGCACAAGCCCTCGCCTGCCGATTCTATGCGCCATTTCTGCTCGTCGCCGTCTGTAGCGCCCCATTGCTGTACATTTCCGTCGGAAGCGGCTGTGATGAACTTACCGCTCAGTCTTACCATAATAGTGTAGTCTGTTCCGCTTATGATCTCTCCATAGCTGTCGGCAAACTGTGCTTTCACGGGAGAAAGTCCCTCTGCCGAAACGGTCATCGGCACAGTCTGCAATGCCACGGCAAAAGCTGCCGCCGCTGCGATTTTTTTGTGGACATACATTGACAAAACCTGCCTTTCGATTTTGTTCGGAGTTGTCAGCCGACCTGCTCCAAATTAGTAGATTGTGTACCCATCACCAACGGTATACATTATATCGCTGATCCTGAGATCCTCAATCTTTGCGCCGTCATTGAGAGCCTTGTTGATGCTCAGGAACATTCCGCTGCTCTTGAGCACCTGCAAATTCTCCTCCTTTGACGGCTCATTCTTTCGGATATAGTTAAATATTCCTCCTGCCATGCTGTCATAGCTGCTGAGCTGCGAGCGTTTGATATTCTCGCTTTCTCCGTTTGTCCTGTTATAATACATAAGACCGTCGTTCTCGCCCAGATTCAGTATCATCATGCAGAAAAGCTCGGGGATAAGCCCTGCCATTTCCCAGCCAAGCGACTTAACGGGTGCGCTGTCGATGATATCTGCTATTATTCTGTCGTGGGACTCCTGATCGTGTGCAGTTTTCAGCTTCTCCAGAGCGGCTACGGTCAGATCGTTCACATCGTCTGCTGTATAGGGGCAGGACGTAAAGGTCTCGTCCTTTTGTATCAGCACGATGAAAGCCTTGTATGAGGCGTACTTCGTCTTTTTGCCGTTGAGAGGCAGTCTCTCCCTCAGAAGCTGAGTAAGTCCGCTGAAAACAGCGCCGTTTATTCTGACCTCGCAGGTTATGCTGTCCCCTGTCATAGCCGCAAACAGCTTCACCCAGTAAACCTTTTTACAGCCGAGATAAGGCACAATAGCATCCTGCATCAGCGTCCAGAGGTCGCCCTTTTCAAGAACCTGATCGCCCATATTCAGCGTACCCGAAAAGCACGGTACATGGAAGATGTGCTCCTTGCCCATGACCTTTGCGGTAACGAACTCGTCGCCGTCGCATTTCAGCGCTGTCTGCACCGCAAGGAGAACGGTCGCACCGAAGTTGCCTGCCGCCATTTCTATGGCTTCATTGGCTGTATTTCCCACACCTGCACAGGATTCAACTATAGCCTGCTCAAAGCCGGGATGGCTGAGGTAGAATACCAACTGAGCCATAAAGCTGCCGTTGTTCTCCTGACACTGAACTATCTCGGTCCTGACGTAGATCTCGTCATCGGGCACTATAAGGGTGTCGCCCTCGATATAGCTTCCCTCGGTCTTTTCGGAAACGAGCCTCAGTACGTCGTTCTCTGTATATGTATTATTGTTCATTTAAAACATCCTCTCAGTTATGATAGCATAGCTTTTCAGCCATCAGCCCTTTGTTAATTCATAATGCATAATTCATAATTGACATCAAGTGGCTGATAGCTAAGGAATATTATAACATATTCTCCTTACATCTTCAACTTGTACTGACAATCTTTGGTAATACCTACAAAGTACGGCGTATTTTTTTGTAGTTACCTACAAAGCGTATTTTTCCGCTCTCAGCATTTCATGCACTTTGTCCACCTTTTCTTCTTTTTTATGGTTGCATTATCGGGGATTTGTATGTACAATATAAATATAATAACATCAACAAGTATCTGTATTTATAGCTTTCAGCCACATTGACAATGCGTAATTGTTGGTGCTCAATTATGAATTATGCATTATGAATTATGAATTAAAATGGCTGTCGGCTGAATAAAAGGAGGTTTATTATGAAAAGATCTGTTTCGGCTTTTGTTGCCGCTCTTATGCTGACTCTCACAGCTAACGGCATCGTCCCTCAGAAAACAACTGCCGCTGATGTAAAGTTCACACACAATGAATGGACAGGCAAGGACGGCACTGAGGACGTTTTCGCTGTGAACCGTGAAAAGGCTTCGGTCAATCCCGTTCCGTTTCAGGACGACGAATCCGCTGTGAACGCAGTCCGGGACTACAATGCACGTGCAAATTCCGACTATCTGCAAATGCTCACAGGTGCTGACGAGGACTGGGAGCTGACTGTTGTGCAGAACGAGGAAAAGGCTGCGCCTTTCCGCTGGGGCGGCTTTATGAATGCCGACTACAAGGGACAGCCAGGTGACGGCTGGAAAACCGTTCAGCTCCCGAAAAGCTGGACCTGTCAGGACTTCGATTTTCCTATATATGCCAACGTTATCATGCCGTGGCAGAGCAAATACGACCCGTGGGTAAGCGCTCCTAACGCTCCTACTAATTATAATCCCGTGGGACTTTACCGCAAAAAGTTTACCCTCGACAGCTCCATGAAGCAGAGCGGCAGACGCACATATATCCAGTTCGACGGTGTTGAGTCCGCTTACTATGTCTATGTCAACGGCAAGGAAGTGGGCTACAGTGAGGACACATTCAGCCCTCACCGCTTCGATATCACCGACTACTTAAAGGACGGCGAGAACATTCTCGCTGTTGAAGTGCATAAATTCTGCGACGGCACATGGTTCGAGGGTCAGGATATGATCTACGACGGCGGTATCTTCCGTGACGTTTTCCTTGTAAGCAGTCCCGATGTGAATATCAGTGACTACACCGTCCGCACCGATCTGGACGATACATATACAAATGCCGAATTACAGCTCAGTATCGACGTTAGAAACACTACAGGCAACGCTCTCAGCGGCTGGACACTGGAAGCTGATGCTTTCGACGAGGAGGGCAACAATATCCTCAGCGGCGCTTCAACTAAGGTCGATAAGGTCAACGGCTGGAATACAGGCACTTTCGATATCAAGACAAAGGTAATGTCCCCGAAGCTGTGGTCGGCTGAAACTCCGAATATCTACGCTCTTGTACTCACCTTAAAGGACGACAAGGGCAATGTTGTGGAGAAGGTCTCAACTCAGCTCGGTTTCCGTGAGATAGGCTATACTCCTGCCGAGGTTGACTGGGCTTACAATGTTACCACAAAGCAGTGGAAGCCTATCACTATCAACGGCAAGCGCCTCCTCCTCAAAGGCGTCAACCGCCACGACACAGACCCGTTCTACGGCAAGGCTGTTCCGCAGGCTACTATGGAGGAGGACGTCCGCCTCATGCAGAAGAACAACATCAATGCCATCCGTACCTCCCACTACAGCAACGACTCCTACCTTTATTGGCTGTGCAATAAGTACGGTATGTACATGATGGGCGAGACTAATATGGAGTGCCACGCTTTGCAGGACGGCAAGAACAATGACATGAAGGCTAAGTTCTACGAGCTGGCTATGGACAGAACTGAAACTGCCTACCAGCGCCTGAAAAATAACCCTGCCATCGTTGCGTGGTCTATCGGAAACGAAATGGGCTACACAAGCAATGCCTCGGATGCAGGCGGTATGTTCCGTGATATGATCTGGTACTTCAAGAAGCACGACAACACCCGTCCCGTTCACAGTGAGGGACAGCATTTCAGTATGGGCGTTGACATGGGAAGCGATATGTACCCAGGCTCCGATATCATCCGAAATAACGCAGGTCTCGGCAAAATGCCCTATGTAATGTGCGAGTACGACCACGCTATGGGCAACTCCGTTGGCGCTCTCAAGGAGTACTGGGACTCTATCAGAAGCGCTGACAATATGCTCGGCGGCTTCATCTGGGACTGGGTAGACCAGTCACGTGCAGTTCCGCTCCAAAAGGTGAACGGCGGCTGGGACTACTTCTCAGAGACCTACGCTCACACCAATCTCTACTCCGACCTCAGCAAGGGCAATTTCTTCGCTTACGGCGGTGACTGGGGCGATAACCCCAACGACAACAGCTTCTGCGAGAACGGTCTTATCTGCCCCGACCGTACAGAACAGCCCGAGGTCAAGGAGGTGCGCTACCAGTACCAGAGCTTATGGTTCTCCGCTGACGGCGATACTGCTTCAAATCATACAGTTTCCGTCTACAACGAGAACAATTTCCTCGACCTTAACCAGTTCGATATCAACTGGAAGCTGCTGAAAAACGGTGTTGCCGTTGACAGCGGTACGGTCAGTGATGCAGACTGTGCTCCACTTTCAAAGAATACCGTGAAGATACCGTTCAAGATGCCTGAGAAGTACTACGCAGGCGACGAGTTCATCCTCGATATCTCCGCCGCTTTAAAGGAGCAAAAGGGTATGCTCCCTGCTGGCACTGAGACTGCCTACGCTCAGATAAACCTTTCATCCTCGGGAAGCTCCGCTAAGTACGACCTCGGCAGCGCTGAAGTTACTATCGTCGATACTCCCGATGCTTACGTTCCTACAAACAGCAGCAACGACTTCAACTTCTCCATCAACAAGCACACGGGTCTCATCGAAAACTACTCCTACAAGGGCGAAAAGCTCCTCGAAAACGGCCCTGCTCCCAACTTCTGGCGTGGAAACGTTGAGAACGACACAGGCTGGGGCGCAAAGGGCAGCTTCGACTCCGCATGGGAGAATGCAACTGCAAATTCCGAGGTCATCGGCATGGAAACAGGCGAGGGCGACAACGGCTCAAAGACTGTAACCGCTCATCTGAATCTGCCAAAGGCTGGCAATACAAAGGTGAATATCACCTACACCGTATACCCCAATGGTCAGGTCAAGACCGATTTCAATGTTGACGCTACAAAGTCAGGTCTGGGCAACTTCCTCCGTGTGGGCTCTATCATGAAGCTGCCCGATGGCTTTGAGCAGCTCAGCTGGTACGGCAACAAGGACGAGAGCTTCAACGACAGAAAGACAGGCGGACGTCAGGGCGTATGGGAAAGCACCGTTTCAAAGCAGTTCTTCCCCTACATGAAGGCTGACGACTGCGGCAACCTCACAGACGTCAAGTGGATATCCGTAAGGGACGAGAACAAGAGCACCGCTCTCCTCGTTGCGGCTGAAAATACTGTCGAGGCAAGCGCTCTCCACTTCACACCTGCTGACCTCCAGAGGGCTGACCACGTTTACAAGCTGTCACCACGCAAGGAAACTATGCTCAGCATCGACTACGGCTCAATGGGTACAGGAAGCGCTACCTGCGGTCAGGCAACTCTCGAAAAGTACCGTCTGCCGTCAAACAGGCAGTATAGCTGGAGCTATACCATCATTCCCGTTGACTCCTCCGCTTCCTCAAAGGAGCTGTCAAATACCGTTTCAAAGCTCCGCTCCAACGGTACTTCCGTTCAGGACAAGAGCCGGAATGACCTTACTATCCCTGTGAAAGCTCCTGCACAGCTCAAAACTACCGCAAACGGCAACGCTGTAACAGGCTCACTGTCAGTACCGTCGTCCAACTCCCTCGGCAAGTCGCTGGAGGGCAAGAATTCGTTCACTATTGAAGCTAATATCGTTCCCACAGGCGACGAGGGATTCAACATGATCGCAGGCAAGGGCGACCACGCTATCGGTTTCAGAACAGAGAAAAATCTCCTTTATTTCTTCGTTCACGCAGGCGGCGAATGGAGAGCAGTCTCCACCAAATGGGACACCTCCGCTTCCGCAGGCTGGCTCGGTAAGATGCACCAGATCGCAGG
>JAFVBU010000055.1 GCA_017479805.1 Ruminococcus sp. | reverse complement strand
CTGCGTCAAACTTTCTCACCATACGAAAGTATGCTTTCAAAAGTTTTCCTTGTTCTTTGAAATTTCTACGGCGCATTTTCTGTATATTTTGCTATAGCGCCGAGTATAATATGAAAAAACGAGGACGCCCAATGGGCGTCCCTACAGATAATATAAACACCTTTACGAATTTATTAACGTCGAGCGAAAGCAGACTGACTGCCCCGCAGAGACTGAACGAGCTTGCGAGTGAGAGCGTGGGTGTGGTCGAGCTGACGTCAGCTCGTGATGTTAGCTCGTTATTCTCGGTTTTTCAGGACTTCCGCAGGCGTTATCTTATTTATCTTGCGTACCAGAAGTGCGCTTGCACCTGTGCAGATGAGCAGAAGCAGTACGTAAATTCCTACGTAGAAATACCACGGATAGTGCAGATTCATGGTGCAGGCAACGTTTGCCACGAACATGGGATAAATTTTATCCATTATCAGCTTTGCAAGTGGGATGACCACGATTCCGCCTATTGCAACTACCGCAATATCGCCGTTAAGGTAAAGTCTGCGTATCTCCCTGTTTCGGTAGCCGAAAATCTTTATCAGCGAGATACCGAATGTCGAACGGTCTATCATAACGCCCATCATCAGGTACATAACGATGCAGAGAATCACCAGACCTGCGGTTATAAGTGTAGCCACAAGGGAGAACATCATTTCCGTGAAAACCTTTGAGCTGACCTCAACGTCAGACTTGCTTGTGACGGAATACAGCCTGCCCTCGGGGATATCAAGCTCCTTGTCGGAGTAGACCGCATTGAAATAGTCCTCGTCCTCGCCGAACAGCTCACGCATACTGTCAATATCCATGAAAACCGTAAATCCAACGGAATATTGGCAAACGTCGCTGACCGTGAAGCTGTACACCCTGTCGGCGGTGCTGTCGGTGAAAGTAACGATATCGCCCTTTTTATAGCCGTATCTTTCGCTGAGGGAGTTGTTTATTACCACCCTGCTCATGCTCTTTTCGGGACGGGCACTGAAAAATTTGCTGTTTTCCCCGAGACCGATAACGCTTACATCAAGGCTGTAGCCCATGCTTTCGTTGGAAAGAGTGTGCACGAAAGCCGCTTCTCCGCCCTCGGGAGCATCCTTTTCGGGGTACTTGTAGAGGTACATATACTCATATTTCGTGTCCTCGGTGGTGTACTTGCTGACGCCCTCGCAGAGCACGTAGCAGTTGATACCCATAACGACTACAAGCACCGAAATGAGCATACCGAGGACGATAGCCAGAGCCGAACGTGACTCACGGACAAGCTGTCTGATACTGAAAATTCGCTCGAAATTTTCCGATTCCATCTCAAACTGCCTGTAGCTTCCTGCGGACTGCTCGTTTTTCATCAGCGAAAGCGCCGTTGCGGACAGCTTTTTGTTGATAACAATGGTGTTGACCAGCGCACTTATAACAGGCGGCAGAACAAGAGCGTACACTATCAGGTAGGCAGGCACTTCGATATCAAAGGTCGGCAGGCTGAAATATTCGTACTTTGAAACAAGCTGTGCGTCGATACCGATAGGGGACATACCCAGCCCGAAGCCGATAAGTCCGCCGATAAAAGCGATAAGCGTCGGCATGGTGATGTAGTGCAAAAGGAGGTCACGCTTTTTCACGCCCAGCGCATACAGTGCACCGATAACGCTCTGCTCCTTTTCAAGCTGATGAATGACAAATACTGATATTACGAAAGAAAACAGTATCAGCACGATAATTCCTGCGATGAGACCTGCGTTCTTGTCGAGGACAACATCTCCTGCCGCCCCCTCGATACGTCCGTTGTTATCACG
Source organism: Ruminococcus sp. (assembly GCA_017479805.1). Taxonomy (GTDB): domain Bacteria; phylum Bacillota; class Clostridia; order Oscillospirales; family Ruminococcaceae; genus Ruminococcus. Next base: position 2,082 of record JAFVBU010000055.1, on the reverse strand, counting down.
CTCGATGAACGAAGTCAGGTTGTCAACGTCGATATCGAACACCTCGTCGAGCAGTTCGTCTGTCTTATCTTTCAGCTCATCTGTGCCGTCAGCCAGCTCGTCAGAGCCGTCTGCGGCTTCGGAAGTCCCCTTTGTGTAGTCGTGTATGCCGTCCCTGAATTTGGCGATATTGTCGAGGTTTTCAAGGAGAGCCGCCGCCTGCGGTGACTTCTCAGCCGCTTTGCCGAGGATATCGCTGTAGTTGTCCTCGGTCAGCGCAGTTTTCTGTCCGAGCAGAGCCGAAGCCTGCTGTAAATAACCCTCGAACAGCTCATCTGCCGCTGAATCAAGGTCAGCCCCGGCTTCATCAAGCTCGCCAAGACCGTCGGAAAGCTCCTTTGCACCGTCGTTCAGGTCGTTGACACCGTCCTCAATTTCACGGCGCTTGTCGAGTATCTCCTCAATGCTGTCACGGAAAAACTCGTTGTCCACCGCTTCATAGTCCAGCTCAAGATCTTTGATCTTCTCTTTCAGCCGTGCGCTGTCCTCGTTGCCGAGGCGGTACGCATAGTTGTAGTCCTCAGCCTTTTCGGAGCTGTCACGGATACTGTCGTACTGCTCGTCGGTGACAAAGATCAGCCCGAAATTTCGGTGGTCAACAGCCGTATCGCTCATTTGTGCGAGCTTTGTGTCATAGTCGGGGACAGTTCCCAGACCCGTGATCGTGAACGTCACGCCGTCCGCAGTAATTGTGTCACCGATGGAAATATTGTTGACCTTTGCGAAATTTTTGTCAAGCACTGCTTCGCCGAGAGTACCTGCATTTCTGCCCTCGTCAAGGGTCACAAGGTCGATATTTCGGCGGTCACGGAACACCCTTATGAGCTTTCCGCTTTCCTCGTCAAGGTCGAGACTGAACATCGCTTCAATGGTCGTGCCCTTGTCGGAGAGCTTATCCATATCGCTGTCACTAAGCGGCAAAAGCACCGAAAAACAGCCGTCCTCGACCTTATTTATGCTCCTGTGCTTCTCAGTTCCGATGAGCACCACCTCAGCCGAACCGACAATGCTGAAAACCAGATACACGCCCAGCACGATGAGAAGCGTCAGCGCAAGATAGCGTCCTGCGTTTGCTCTCAGGTCACGGAGCAGACGCTTTGAAAGTTCCCTACCCATTACAGATCCTCCAATTCAGCCGCAGGAATACGTGTCTCGTTGACGTAGTCCTTAGTGATGAGACCGTCCTTGATGTAAATGACCTTGTGCACCATATTTTTTATGGAGTTGTTGTGGGTGACGATGAGCATGGTCGTGCCGTACTTTCTGTTGATCTCCTCCAAGAGCACAAGGATGTCACGGGAGGTCTTTGAGTCCAGCGCACCAGTAGGCTCGTCACAGAGCAGGAGCTTCGGATTTTCACCAGTGCACGGGCAATAGCGCACCTCTGCTGCTGTCCGCCCGAAAGCTGTGCAGGAAACTTCTTCTGGTGCTCGGTCATGCCGAGGGTTTCAAGAATCTCGTCCACATCCAGCGGAGACTGAGAGATATGGGAGCATATCCTGATATTCTCACGCACTGTCAGGTTCGGCACAAGGTTGTAAAACTGGAAAATAAAGCCCAGATTGTCACGGCGGTAATCGGAGAGTTCAGCCGATTTCAAGCCGAAAATCTCCTTTCCGTCCACCGTCACCGAGCCGCTGTCCATAGTGTCGAGACCGCCAATGCAGTTGAGGAGAGTGGACTTTCCCGAGCCGCTTGTGCCCTGAATAACGCACATCTGTCCCTTTTCAACCGACGTAGACACACCTATCAGCACTTGTATATAGCTCTGGTCTTTGCCGTAGCTTTTTTTAACGTCTTTAACTTCAAGATACATATGATCTGTCCTTTCTTTTTTTGTTATATTTAGCTAACTATTGCTTATGAGTGTCCGCCTCAGCAGACCTCATGGGGGAACGCAGATTCATCCGTAAAAGCAAGATCCATCCAGCTTGTTACCAGCCAGTCCATTACGGGGCGGATGTGCTGCTTTGCCTTTTCCTTGTCGGGCTCATGCTCCAAAAGGTGGACGAATGCGTCTATCTGCACGTGGCAAAGCCAGTG
>JAFVBU010000054.1 GCA_017479805.1 Ruminococcus sp. | reverse complement strand
CTCGACATCGAGAAATGGGCAAAAGCGGCGCACAGTGCGGGCATTCCGCTGATCGTTGACAACACCTTTGCCACGCCTATCCTCTGCCGTCCCATCGAGTGGGGCGCGGACATCGTTGTTCATTCCACCACAAAGTACATGGACGGTCATGCTGTTCAGGGCGGCGGCGTTATCGTGGACAGCGGCAACTTCGACTGGACAAACGGCAAGTTCCCTGAGTTCACCGAGCCTGACGAGAGCTACCACGGCACTATTTATACAAAGGCATACGGCAAGGCTGCCTATATCGTAAAGGCAAGAATGCAGCTCATGAGAGACTTCGGCTGCTATCCTGCTGCTCAGTCCGCATTCTACCTCAACCTCGGTCTGGAGACACTTCCTATCCGTATGAGACAGTACTGCGAGAACGCTCTTACAGTTGCGAAGTTCCTTGAAGCAAACGACAAGGTCGAGAGCGTGAACTACCCTGCTTTAGAGGGCAACAAGTACCACGAGCTTGCTAAGAAGTATCTCCCTGACGGCACAAGCGGCGTTATTTCGTTCGTAATCAAGGGCGGCAGAAGCACGGCTGTGAAGTTCATGGACTCTCTGAAGCTGGCTTCAAACGAGGTGCACGTTGCTGATATCCGCACCTGTGTGCTCCATCCTGCAAGCGCAACACACCGTCAGCTTACAGACGAGCAGCTTGTTGCAGCAGGTATCAACGGCGGTCTTATCAGACTTTCTGTTGGTCTTGAAAATGTTGAAGATATCCTCGACGACCTCAAGGCAGGTTTTGCGGCTATAAAGTGAGCCGTTAGCTGAGTATTGCGAAAAAATAATTAAGGCAATACCGCACAAAGATTGTGCTGAAGATGCGCCGTCAGATTTTTCGTCAGATTGTATAGAAATTCCGCAGGCATACTGGTCTGTCGGTCAGCCCATCTGTCAGCTTCGCTGACACGTCCCCACACCCCACTGGGGGAGACCACGTATATCAAGGAATTTCTGTGCAAGATGACGGAAAATATGCAAGCAGATTCAGTACAAAGCCGTCAGGCGGGCTTTGTGCGGTGTTGCCTTAAATTCAACGGGGCGATTGGGCATCGTCCCCTACACGTTAACGGAAACAGGCAAAAAGCACGGGCTGATGTCCACATCAGCCCGTGCCTAATGATATATTTTCGACAGATCGATGGGAAGAACCTACAAAAAGTTCTTCCCATTTTTTTAATTCTTATATTGACTCAGCATTAAAAGTTTTCAACATTCAAAATCTCTTTCAACACCGTTTTCAACACACTGTTGACAGGATGTTGAAATGTATGACTGTCAGATATACGGTTTTTCTGCCGAATATCGCAGTTTTCAACAGACTATTGTGAAATGTTGAAACTTTATCAACCAATAATATCCTTGTTGAAAAGTCTCATTACGTCCATTTTCAGCGCACGGTTTTCGGTGCGTTCAAGCTGTGGATCGGCTTGGAGTATCTCCTTTGCACAGGTTTGCGCCTTGTTCATAAGCTCCATATTGCAGGCGATATCCGCTATTTTCAGCGGCGGAAGTCCGTGCTGTGCGCTTCCGAAGAAGTCGCCGGGGCCACGCATTTTCAGATCCTCCTCGGATATCTTGAAGCCGTCGGCGGTGGAGGACATTATCTTCATTCGCTTCACACAGTCCTCGGTGGTGTTGTCAGTGATGAGTATGCATGAGCTTTCGTATTCGCCACGTCCCACACGCCCACGAAGCTGGTGGAGCTGAGAAAGTCCGAATCTTTCGGCATTTTCAATGACCATAACAGCCGCATTGGGCACATCCACGCCCACCTCAACAACGGTGGTGCAGATGAGGACTTGTATCTCCCCGTCACGGAACTGCTTCATGACCTTTTCCTTTTCGGCGGCACGCATTTTTCCGTGGAGCAGGGCGGTGGTGTAGCCTTTCAGGTCGCCCTTTGCGGCATTTTCCGCATAGGACTTCACCGCAAAAAGGTCGCTCTCGCTGTCCTCTATCATGGGGCATACCACATAAGCCTGCCGTCCCTCGTCCAGCCTTGCCTTGACGAAGCCGAAGGCACGGTGGCGGAGTTTTCCAGTAACAGCGTAGGTCTGCACGGGCTTTCGTCCTTTCGGGAGCTGAGTTATTGCCGATATATCGAGGTCGCCGTAGATGATAAGGGCAAGAGTACGTGGGATAGGGGTTGCGGACATTATCAGCTTGTGGGGAGAATCGCCCTTTTCCGCCAGCGCCGCCCTCTGTGCCACGCCGAAACGGTGCTGTTCGTCGGTAATGACCAGCCCGAGGGACTTGTATTCCACATCTTTCTGTATTATAGCGTGAGTTCCGACAATTACGTCTATCTCGCCGCTTGCTATCTGTTCACGAATTGCCGCTTTCTTTTTGGGAGTGAGCGAGCCTGTCAGCAGGCAGACCTTTAGCCCGAAAGGTTCGAGGAAGCCCGAAAGTGTGCGGAAATGCTGTGAAGCCAGTATCTCCGTAGGCGCCATAAGTGCCGACTGGCAGTTGTTTTTTGCCGTAAAATAGCAAGCCGCCGCCGCAACGGCAGTTTTGCCGCTTCCCACGTCGCCCTGCAAGAGCCTGTTCATGGGAACGTCACGGCAAAGGTCGGCAATTATCTCGTTTACGGCTTTTTTCTGGTCGTTGGTCATCTCAAAGGGCAGTCCCTCCATGAATGGCTCTGCGCTTACGGCGGAGTCCATCTTGTAGGCGGTACTGCGCCTGCTTCGTGACTTCATCAGCGACATACCGAGCTGCAGCTTCAACAGCTCATCAAAGGCAAGTCTGCGCCGTGCGGCTTCGGAAGCCTCCTCGCTTTCGGGGAAGTGGATATTCTCCAGCGCCGCCATAAGGGGGCAAAGGTCGTACTTCTCCAGTATCGCCCTCGGGAGCGTTTCAAAGGGGTCAGCCCTCATAAGCTCCAGTGCCTGCCGCATATTGGTACGCACCATATTCACGGAAAGTCCCTGAGTAAGCGGATAAACAGGCTGTATCAGCACTTTTTCCTCCGCACTGATATAAACAGGGGAGCTTATCTCCTTACGCAGAAAATTTCCGCTGACTTTGCCGTACATATAGTAGGTCTCGTTCTCTTTCAGCGATTGGAAGCCGTAGACATTGTTGTAGACCACGATGAGGATATCGTCCGAACCGTCGGTAGCGGCGGCTTTTGATATAACAAGTCCTCCACGGATGCGCTGAGGGGGCATTTTGCGGTATACCGTCAGTTTCAGCACGTTGTACTCGTTGAGCTGAGCCTGAGCCACGGGCACAAAAGCACGGAAGTCGAGGTAGGTGCGTGGGATGTGGTATATCAGTTCGTAAGGCGAATTTATCCCCAGCTTTCGGTATTTTTCCCCTCTTGCCTTTCCTACGCCTTTAAGATATTCTATTTCGCTGAATAAATGTGTTGCCATACTTTCTTCCTTTTTTTTGTTAATTCATAATTCATAATGCATAATTCATAATTAATGTTGTCCACTTCGTGGACGATCAAAAATAAGGTGAAATTAATTTAGATCCGTCAGCGAAGCTGACACATTTAAGGCAATACCGCACAAAGATTGTGCTGAAGATGCGCCGTCAGATTTTTCGTCAGATTGTATAGAAATTCCGCAGGCATACTGATGTATGTCAAGGAATTTCTGTGCGAGATGACGGAAAATATGCAAGCAGATTCAGTGCAAAGCCGTCAGGCGTGCTTTGTGCGGTGTTGCCTTAATTATGCATTACGAATTATGCATTAAATAAAGCAAAAGAGGGCGGACATTCGTCCGCCCGTGAGATCAAACTTTGTTATCTCTGCTCGCAAATGAGCTTGATAGCTGTTCTTTCTTCGCCGTCGATCTGGATATTTGCAAATGCAGGGATGCAAATAAGGTCAATACCAATGGGCGCAAGATATCCCCTTGCTATAGCTATAGCCTTTATTGCCTGATTGGCTGCGCCTGCACCTACTGCCTGAACTTCGACAGCCTTCTGTTCTCTGATAACACCGGCGATAGCACCGGCTACAGAGTTAGGTGATGAATGTGAAGATACTTTTAAAATTTCCATGATAATAACCCTCCTGTGAGTAAGTTTATTGTACGTATAGTGATCTGATAATGCCTGCGGCTATAGTACACTTATATTATATACGATAATTATGAATAATTCAAGTAGTTGAGGTAAACTTTGTGAATTATCTTATAATTATACGCTGAATTTTGTGCGATTTGCCACTTTTTTCGTCAAATTCTACCACAACTCCGCATAAAAAGCATGGGTTTGGGGACGGTGTGAACCTTGCAGGCATATGGAAGCGGTAGGTAGTCAGCACAGGAGCAATATCCGCACCGAGACATGATATCTCTGGACCTGTCATGCCTGCGTCGGTGATATAAGCCGTACCGCCGCCCAGTATCATCTCATCGGCGGTCTGCACATGGGTGTGAGTGCCGAGAACAGCGGTAACACGGTCGGTCAGGTAGTGTCCCATAGCCTTTTTCTCCGAGGTAGCCTCTGCGTGGAAGTCAACGAGGATGTTTTTGCTTTCCACAGTCTCAAGCAGCTGGTCTATCTTCGTGAACGGGTTGTCGAGAGCGTCCATAAAAGCCGTACCCATGAGGTTTATGACGGTCAGCGACCATGCGCCCATATCAAGAGTGCAAATACCCTTTCCCACACAGCCGCCTTCGGGGTAATTGGCAGGGCGTATGATGAAGTCACGCTCATATATATCCAGCGAGTCTTTCTGGCGGAAAGCGTGGTTGCCGGTGGTTATAACGTCTGCGCCTGCGTTTATTATCATATTAGCCGATTCTGCGGTAATGCCGTTGTTCTGGGCGGAATTCTCGCCGTTGACAACGGTGACATCAATGCCGTACTGCTTTTTCAGTCCGCTCAGCTTTGCGCTGAGGAATTCACAGCCTGCCTTTCCCACAACATCGCCTATAAATAAGAGTTTCTTCATTTAGTGTCCTTTCTTGTCGATCCTTTAGTCCTTAGGCAATACCGCACAAAGATTGTGCTGAAGATGCGCCGTCAGATTTTTCGTCAGATTGTATAGAAATTCCGCAGGCATACTGGTCTGTCGGTCAGCCCCTCTGTCAGCTTCGCTGACACGTCCCCACACCCCACTGGGG